>JBGXYD010000041.1:0-29024 GCA_041815005.1 Leptotrichia sp.
AAATGAGTATACTTTTTACAATAATAATACTTGGATTAATTATATTTTTACATGAACTTGGACATTTTATGGCAGCAAAATACTATAAGATGCCTGTTCTGGAATTTGCAATAGGAATGGGACCAAAACTGATAAGTAAAAGGGTAGGAGAAACTTTTTATTCCATAAGGGTTCTTCCCCTTGGAGGATTTGTGAATATAGGGGGAATGCAGCCTGAAGATAATGTTCCTGACGGATTTTACACAAAATCTCCTTTTAGTAGATTTGTAGTTTTAATTGCAGGGGTTATGATGAACTTCATTACAGCCGTTATAGGAATTATGATTCTTTTTTCCATTACTGGCAGTATTCCTGCAAAATACACACCTCCAGTGGTAGGAGTAATACAGGAAGATTCAAATGCCGAGGGAATTTTAATGACAGGAGATAAAATTATTGAAATTGATGGAAAAAGAATAAATAACTGGGGAGATGTAAGCAGAGAAATTTTAAGTATAAATAACAGGGAAGAAAAATATAATGGGGAAGAAATACTTATAAAGGTAATAAGAAAGGAAAAAGAAGAAAGTCAGAGGGTAAGACTCACTTATAATCAGGAAAGAAATGGCTATTTTTTAGGAATACAGGTGGCAGAATCCAAAGTATCTTTTTTAAAGAAGCTGGAAATATCCTTTTATTCTTTTGGAGATTATTTTAGGATGATGATAGACGGGGTGAGGAAGCTTGTAACAGGAAATGTTTCGGTAAAGGAAATGACAGGGCCTGTAGGTCTTCCTAAGTTTGTCGGGGAAGCCTATAGGATAGGGGGAGGATTTGCCCTTTTAAATATATTTGTACTTCTTTCTATAAATATTGGAATAATGAATCTTTTGCCGATACCTGCCCTTGACGGTGGGCGTCTTCTGTTTGTAATTCCCGAATTCTTTGGTATTAAGATAAACAAAAAAATAGAAGAAAAGATTCATCTTATAGGAATGATATTTCTTCTAATTTTAATGGTTTTTATCATATTTAATGATGTTACAAAATATTTTTAAAAATTTTTATAGGGAAAAGGTGTCATTTTTAAAGATGACATCTTTTTATTTTTATAGTCAAAATAGATATATTAATTTTGAATTTGTAATAATATAAAAGTGGTAAAAATATTATGATTGTATATATACAAATTATAAAAAATATGACATTATAGCACAAAGGGTTTTCATATAAAAAACAAATTTAAAAAAAGGATATGGCTATGAATAATAATTTGAGAAATATAGAAAAAACATTGAAATCATTGGCTAAAAAATATAATAAAATAAAATATAGTAAAAATCTGTTATTTTATTTTCTTATATCAGGTTCATTTTCTGTCGCCTATGGAAGTGAAAAAAAGGAAGAGAATATAAATAAAGCTAGAGAACAGATAGTGAGATCTATAGATGACATGAAAACTCTCTTTAAACAGGCTAAAAGAGAAAATAATAAATTACTGAAGGATTCCAATATGGAATTAATACAGCTGATGGAACAGGGGGATAATGTTATAAAATCTCCATGGAGCTCCTGGCAGTTTGGAGTAAATTATTTTTATAATAAATGGAGGGGATCTTACCTAGGCTTGGGAGACAAGACTGAAAAATATTCATATGAAGGAATGTTTACAAGAGGGGATGGTGGATAAATAACGTTTCTCCTGAAAGCAAAACTTATGAAAGAGTAGCTATAAGTGATGACCTTACTACAACTTCGACTAAGACAAGAAATGATAAAGGTTTGACTTATGGACTGGTAAAGACAGCGAAAGTTCCAGATGCGGGAGTGCCTTTTATAATAGAGCCACGTATAAGTATAATTACTCCTCCTTTACCAAATCTTAATATAAATCCGACTACTGTATCTCCAGATACAGGTTTTAAGTTACCGGATGTACCCACATCAAGTTTTGATGAAATAAGAGTGAGTATCTTAAGGCCAAATTTATTTGAGCCACCGGCGTTAAATGATTTGTCCACAGGATTTGCACAGGGACAGGAAATAGGGCTAAATACAAACCAGAATTACATAATATCCAATAGTACAGTTAATCTTATAGAAGATGTGGAACTGAAAATAGTAGATAGGGGATATACAGGTACAGGGCAATATTCGTGGGATGGAAAAAGTGATAACAGGAGTAGGACAAACAGGCCTGCCAATGGAGGAGTCTGGGGGACTACATCTTCTACTCACAATTACCTGTATCCCACAGGAAATACTAATGAGTTTTCTCAATCAACAACTTCTCCAGGACTTGGTTTTCTAGATGATTTGATAACTAGGACAGATAGGCTGTTTCCAAGAAATACCAATTGGAGAACAGGTGCGGGACTTGTTTATCACGATCCTACTTCACAGCAGGTATTTATGAATGTATTAACGAACAGTTTTGACTTAATAGGAAACGGGAAGACATTAAAATTTGAAAATCATACTACAGATCCTTATACAAATGCCTCGACAGGTATTTTTAGAACAAATACTATAAGGGTTATAAGTGTAAATCATGCATACGGTAGCATCGACAAAACAACAGAATTTAATCTTAATGCTGATTTAAGTATTTCAGGAAGAGATGGATATAAGGATGGAATGTTGACAGCCAATCCAAAAGGTCCTGCAGGGTCACCACATATGACAGTGGGGATAGAACATCAGGCATACGGTTCATTGGGGGCAAGGGCAATAAACAATAATACAATGACTCTCGAAAAAGTAAGTGCAAAAACAGGAGGATTTGCAACTAATATAACAGGAATGACAGCTATGGTGGAGGATTATGGAGATTACGGTCATCATTTAACTCCGGTTAATACTAGTGCAAACAGTGGAATCCCAACATTATGGTATCTTGGAGCAACTTCAACTGATGGAGTAGGACAGGGACATGCAAGGTGGGCCGAAAGAAGACAGGCACCTTGGGAATCTACAATGGAAAACAGAGGAAAGATAGTAATAAATTCTATAAACAGCATAGGGATAGACTTTGCTGAATATACATTTATAGCTGATTTGAAAAACTATCAGTCAGATAATATCTCAGGGAGTATACGAAATCCTGGAAATTCATTGCCTGCATATAATGACATAGGATCTCTTAATATATATACACGTGTGGGAAATATAGTTCTTAACAACGAGGATCCGGATGTATCTGTAGATCCAGTATACTCGGGAACACAGGGAAGCTACGGTTTAAGAGTTCCGAACATATTTAAAACAAGTCCTAACTCCCAGATATATTACGATGAAACGGTAATTGATGGAACAGCAGCATCTATAGATGACGGGATAGTAATTAATGGAAGTCATAATGTAGGGATATCTATCTCAAAACTTATAACAGGGTCTGAAAGAGTAAGAGCGTACCATAAAGGAAATGAAGTGGCAGGGCTTACTTCAACTCCGGCGGATGGACATAAACCGTATCTAGATGCAAGGCCTTATACGGATCCAATAGGAAATATATATAATTTAAATATTAAAGTGGATGGAAGAGAAAATGTAGGGCTTTTGAGAAAATCTGATTATATGGAAGGGATAAATTATGACCAGCTAACAAATACAAATACTGTATTAAATGGAAAAATTGATGGTCTTGCAAGGGCTAAAAATGATTTTATAATAACAGATTCGCATATTGAAAGGATTGATTTTGCAAATACTGCAAAAGGGGGAATTTTATTTAGAACAGATAAGTTCGGGATAGACATGGCTAAGAATAATTTTGTTGTTACTCCTTCCTTAACTAAAAATCAGGATGCTTCTGGAAATGATATATTCAACATAGTAATGCTTTCAAACGGAACTTTCCACAGTGTTACTTCCGGGGCTCCGGCATCAGATAATTTAGCATTGGGAGATATAGTGAAGGTATCTAACAGTAAGGATATAACCATAGGAACAGCTCCTAATTCAGGATATAATATGATAGGAATTATGGCATATAATGGTGGTGAAGCACATCATAATGCGGCTATAACAGTAAATAGTAAAGATTCCATCGGAGTAGCAGTAGAAGGGGAAGGGACTAGATCTGGACAGCCTTCAAAGGACAGTGTCGGAATAGGGACAAACAGTAACGTAAAAATGACAGGGGATAACTCTGTGGGAATTTATAATAATGGACGAAAATACACTATGAACGGAGGAACTGTAGCAGTAGAAGGGGATAGATCTACAGGAGTATATGCCTCTGGAGTAGGAACAGCCTTAGGGACTACCATAATTAACAGTGGAACTGTAACGGCATCTGGAAATGGAAGTGTGGCACTTTATGCTACAGACGGAGCAGATATAACCCTTAACGGGACAACACTCAATGTGGGAAATAATGCTCTTCTATTTTATGGCGGAAATTCATTGGGAACAGATCACTCCCAAATAAATCTTACGGGTAATGCTACAGCCAATATAGCTTCAGGAGGAACAGCTTTTTATATCAAAGGTGTAACAGGTGACCCTATTGAGAGAGTTTTGACATCTACTTCACCGTCAAATGGTACTCTTACATTAAATATGAACGGTGGCTCTACACTTATAATTGCTGAAGGAAATGGAGGAAATGCAACTATAGGGGCGAGGGTGTCCACCCTTTCAAGCCTTACTTCAGGGACAACACCGGGGATGACTGTAAATGGAGTTTCGGGAAGTTATACTCCTTTTAAAGCAACAAGACTTCACCTTCTTGTGGATAGAGACTCAAATTTTGATAATATGTCAGATGCATATCTGAATTCCGAGTTTTCTTCTTCAAGTATAACTTTGGATAGTGGTATTACTATTTCAGGTTCAGGGGCAATAACTGCACCTGCCTCATTGGTTTCCAAGTCCAAGGTGGCCATAGCCCAAAAAAATACTTCTTTAGGATTACCAAGAAATGATGTAGTTCTTACAAATAATGGGACTATAAATTTCACAGGTACTGAAATGACCGGAATAGCGGGAGAAAATTCAGTAATAATAAATAATGGAACTATAAATGTTACTGGTAACCAGTCAAGCGGTATAGTATCCGCAAATGGTTCAATAGTAACAAATAACGGTACAGTGACTGTGGGAGATAAAGGTGTGGGAATAGCAGGAATAAATTATTTTGGATCTACTGAAACTACACCTGTTCCGATACCTGTGTATGGAGATAAATCAATAGAGATAGTTAATAATGGTGTTATAAGAAGTGAAGGCTCAGGAACTGCATCAGTAGGGATACTTGCCATAGATATTGCTTCAAACAGTGCTGGAATTATAAATGCTGCGAATCCTACAAATATAACTTTAGGAAACAGTTCAATAATAGATATGTCAAAATCGCCTGCTACAGGGCTGGGGGTATATTCCAAAGGGCTACTAAGAAATGGAAATATGGCCAGGGTAAATGATAATGGAGCAAATATAATAGTGGGATCAGAAGGGATAGGATTTTATCTTGAAGGAACAGAACTTTTTGCCACTGGGGGAACAATTTCTGGAGGAATGGGAGTTACAGGAAAAGGGATATATACTGATTCAAATGTTATAAATAACAAGGATATAGTACTTACAGGAAATAAGTCCATAGGAATACATAATTATGGAGTAAATAGCCAATATGGAGTAGGAAATCTGGTACAAATAACTAATACCGGAAACATAACAATGGGGGACTCCACAAATAGTAATGACCCTAGTATAGGAATATATACAAAAACTGGTAATATAGACCATCAGGGAAATATAACTGTTGGGAGCAAATCTCTTGGTATTTATTCAGAAACAATAGGAAACGTACTGAGTTCCGGAAATATATCAGTAGGAGATGAAGGTACAGGAATACTCAAAAAATCAGGAATTTTAAATATAACAGGAAGAATAACGGGGGGGAATTCTTCAACGGCAGTATATGGAGACAATGGGGTTAGTATAATAAATAACTCTTCTAATATATCGGTAGGAGATAATTTTTTCGGATTTGTTATCCTTGATACAGGAGTAAATAACTATACGGGAGCTTCTACATCACAGTTTGAAATGGGATCTGGAAGCGTATATCTCTATAAGAGGGGGACTAACGGAGTCGTAAACAGCAGCACAATAGTAAAATCTACAGGAATTAGCAGTGCAGGATTTTATGCAGATAATGGAGGGGTAATTAACAATACGGGAACTATAGATTTTTCTAATTCTGTAGGAAGTATAGGTGCTTATTCTCAAAACGGAGGAAGAGTGAATAACCTTTCAGGAGGAGTAATATCTGTAGGAGCTTCAGATATAACAAATAACCTTTATTCCATAGGAATGGCTACGAAAAATGGAGGGACTGTATATAATGATTTTGGTGGAACAATTAATGTTACAGGAAACTATGGAATAGGGATGTTTGCTGAAGGTCCAGGCTCAAGAGCTGAAAACTATGGTACAATAAATCTTGTATCAGCAGGGGAGCTTAAAGGAGCTTATGGAATGTATATTGATAACCAGGCAACAGGTGTTAATCATGGAACCATAATATCAGGAGCATACGGAAATGACTCTTCCAAAGGAGCTCTTTTCGGAGTAGCTGTAATGAATGGAGGAACTCTTGAAAATCATGGAGTTATAGATATAGATGCAGGAGGATCCTATGGAGTTTATATTAAGGATGGTATAATAAAGAACTACGGTACCATAAGAATAGGAGGAATGAATTCCATAGGGATAAGAAATAAAAATGGAACAGATGAATTTGGAAATCCTATAACAGATACTGATCTCGCAGCAGCTGGAGTCATTACCAGTGGAAATGCAAACTCCTACTTGAATGTACCGAATACACCGACACAACCTGCTCTTGCGGGAAGTACAGTTATATCTCCAACAGGAGTTGTAACTATAGATGGAAAGGTTGTTCCAATACATGATATGACACCAGGACCGGATCCTCTTACAGGAAACTTTGCCTTTTCAAATGTAGGGATATATATAGATACCCTTGGTAGAACAAAGCCTATAGATTGGGTTGACGGATTTGTACCTTCAGATGATAATGACCTTATAATAGGTGCAGAAGCGGCGGAGCTTTCCACTTCAAAGGCCATAAAAATAGGTAGACATATAATGAGTCCGTATATTCTCCCTTATATGAGTATGGGAGGAGGAACAGGAAAAGCCCTTAATGCAATATCAGGTTCTCTTACATGGACTGCACAGCCTATAATAGGATCAAGCGGATTACCTGAAGAGGTAATTATGGCAAAAATCCCTTATACGGATTTTGTGGCTGAAACAGATAATGCTTGGAACTTTGCAGATGGGCTGGAACAGAGATATGGTGTAGAAGAAGTGGGTACAAGAGAAAAAGAACTGTTTAATAAACTAAATAGTATAGGTAAAAATGAACAGGTACTTTTAACTCAGGCATATGACGAAATGATGGGACATCAGTATGCAAATGTACAACAGAGAATACATAGCACAGGAAAGCTGATTGACAAGGAAATAGAGCATCTTGGTAAGGAATGGGAAACTAAATCGAAACAGTCTAATAAGATAAAGGCATTTGGAATGAGGGATGAATACAGTACAGACACAGCCGGAATAATAGACTATAAGTCAGATGTATACGGATTTGCCTATTTGCATGAAGATGAAACATTAAAGCTGGGAAATAGCAGCGGTTGGTACGCTGGAGCAGTATATAACAGAATCAACTTTAAAGATATAGGAAAATCAAAGGAAAATACTACTATGCTAAAACTTGGAGTGTTTAAATCTACAGCCTTTGACCATAATGGGAGCCTAAAGTGGACAATATCAGGGGAAGGATACGTGGCAAGAAGTGACATGCATAGGAAGTTTCTGGTGGTGGATGACATTTTTAATGCCAAGTCCAGTTATACTTCATACGGAATTGCTGTTAAAAATGAAATTGGCAAGGAGTTCAGGACAAGTGAAAGGACAAGCATAAGACCGTATGGAGCATTAAAGCTTGAGTACGGAAGATTTGGAAGTATAAAGGAAAATACTGGAGAAGTGAGACTTGAAGTAGAAGGAAACAAATATTATTCTATCAGACCGGAGGTAGGAATAGAGTTTAAGTACAAACAGCCTATGGCGGTAAGAACTACATTTATTACAACACTTGGACTAGGATATGAAAATGAGCTTGGAAAAATAGGAGATGTAGGAAACAGGGCAAGAGTAAGATATACTGAAGCTGACTGGTTTAATATAAGAGGGGAAAAGGACGACAGGAGAGGAAACTTTAAGGCGGACTTGAATGTAGGAATAGAGAACCAGAGATTTGGAGTAACATTTAATGCAGGATACGATACAAAGGGAGAAAATATACGAGGTGGAATAGGATTTAGAGCTATTTATTAATGCAGCTAGTTATTAGGTATTTGTAAAATAAATATCAGAAAATAGAGGGAAATTCCTTAGGGATTCCCTTTATTTTATTAATTAAATTTTTATGAAACAATTAAAATAGATTGACAAAAGGAAAAAAATATATTATCATATTTCAAATGACTGTTGGGTCAAAAAAAAAAAAAGGAGAAAAATAATGTTCTCAAAGGATGAAAAAAGAAAGCTTATATTAGAAAAAAGCAGAGAACTTTTTATAACATCAGGATATTATGAAACAAAGGTTGAAGATATAACAAAAGCATTGGGAATATCCAAAGGGAGTTTTTATACTTATTTTAAAACTAAGGAGGAAATTCTTAAGGAAATTCTTGAAATGTTGACAGCAGAGTACGTGGAATTATTGGAAAAAGTAGATGTTTCAAAAGAACCGAAAGAAGTTTTAAGAGATTATTTGATAATGAAAATAAATATTTTTTTAAAAAACTTTAGAAAAATCAATACTCAGAATCTAGTCCGCCTCATGGAGAATCCCGAAATATGTTATACCAAAGATAGAATAAGAGCTATAGGTAATAGGTTTCTGAAGGAAAATATAGTAAAAAGATATGGAAATTTTGAATACGACTTGGATTTTATAGCAGAATATATACGGATTTCTACAGATGAATATTTCCATAATGAAATGGTTGAAAATAGGGTTGGAGAAAAGGAGACCTATATTGAAAGAAAAAGTAAGCAACTAGATCAAATGATAGAATTTATACATAACGGGTTAAAAAAGAAGTAGGAGGAAAGATGAAATTTAGAAGATTAGCATTTACAACATCTCTTCTAATGCTATCTATACAGGTAGCTTTTTCAGAAAAAATAACCGTTCAGGATGCAACGGAAATGGCACTGAAAAATAATAAAACAATAAAGATTCAGATGTTGGAAGTAGAGAAAAGTAAAATAGATGTAGATGCCGCATGGAAGAAGGCATATTTTTCAGTAGATTATACAGCTTCAGCAGGAAGATATTTTAAAGATATAGCTAGTAATAATCAGTCTTATTCTCATAGCATAACTTTATCTCAGCCAATTTATACTGGAGGAGCAATAAAGTCGGGAATAAGGATAGGAAAGGAAAGCCTGGATTTGGCGGAGCTTACTTTGGAAAAAACTAAAAAGGAAGTTATTCTTAATACTTTACAGGCATATATAAATGTCTATGATGCAGAAAATACACTGACAGTGTATAAACTGTCAAAGGAAGCCCTTGACCAGAATTTTAAGGAACAGCAGGCAAAATACGAATTGAGGATGGTGACAAGACCTGAAATCCTTGAGGCTGAAAGAAGTGTAAAGGAAATAGAGGCGGTTATTATATCTCAAGAGGCAGCTGTAGAGATAAACAAGGAAACCTTGGGAAATCTTATAGGGATGGATGGAAAAGACATAGAAATAGTGCCTTTTGGTGTAAATGAAGTATTTACAAAGTCGGTAAATCTAAAGGAAGATCTGGAAAAGCTCAAAAGGGAGAATACTGAATATCAAATGATGCTTAAAAGCAAGGAGATATCACGGGAGCTTATAAATATAGAAAAAGCAAATTTAAAGCCAACTGTTGCCGGAGTAATAACATATGGAACTCTTTCCAATCAACCTAAAATTAAGGACTTGGCTGAAACAAAAAATTATAATGGAATGGTAGGGATAAATTTTAAATGGAATTTATTTGACTGGGGGGCAAAAAAGCTGGAGGTGGAAAAAGCTGAAAAAACTTATGAAGTTTCAAATCTTAAGGCAGAACAGACTTTGGACGATTTAAAGGTAAGCTTAAAGAATGTGTACTATAAAATACAGTCGCTTGAAAAGAGCCTTGAAGCTCTGAAAACGGCAGTAGAAGTCGCAGAAGAAAATTATGAACTGGAAGTGGAAAGATACAGTTACAGACTTATAACTTTAAATGATCTTCTTATGTCGGAAAGAAATTTGAGACAAGCAAGAACAAATTATCTAAGCTCAAGATTAAATTATTATTATTTAATATCCCAATATGGGTCATTGTTGGATTAATAGTATTTATTTAATATAAAATGTATAATTATTAAAATGGAGGATAAAATGAAAATAAGCAGAAAATATATGGCAGGATTATTTCTATTATTGATTTTGGCAGTGTCTTGTGGGAAAAAGAAGCAGACGGTTGAAGAAAATTCCAGACCTGTCAAGGTGCAAATACTTGAAAATAGTAATATGTCCTTAGGGTATACTGCCAGTGGAGTTATAAAGGGAATAGAGGAAATTCCCTATACTGCAACAGCAGGAGGTACGGTAACAGTAGTAAATGCCAAAAATGGAGATTATGTTAATGCAGGACAGGTTATAGTAGCTGTGGATAATCAGGCAGCCCGTTCAAATGTGCAGTCAGCACAGGCAAATGTAGGTACGGCAGCATCAAGTATAAATTCAGCACGGGCAGCTATGGAAGAAGCAAGAATTAATTATGAAAAATACAGACAACTTTATGAAAAAAGACTTGTAACGGAAACTCAGTATTTATCTGCTAAAACTGCTTATAATTCAGCACAGGCAAATTTAGCGGCAATGGAAAATAATCTAAGTTCGGCACAGGCGAACTTGGCTACTGCCAATGACACAAATAATAAGTCAGTAATATCAGTAAATAGAAATGGAGTAATATCTAACCTTTCTCTTGAAAAATATCAGCAGGTATCGGTGGGAACTGCATTATTTACTTTAGTAAATGAAGATGAGATGAAGGTGGAGATAGGGGTTTCCCCACAAATTATAAATAAGATAACAGTTGGTACAGATGCAAAAATAAAGATAGATGAGCTTAGTAATAGGGAGGTAACGGGAACAATATATGAAGTTTCGGCTTCAGCAGACAGTTCCTCAAGGCAATTTACGGTAAAAGTAAAGATACCTAATCCAGGAAGAGAAATAAAAAGTGGAATGTATGGAACTGTAAAACTGGATACCGGTATGGAAGAAGGGATAATAATTCCTAAGAAAGCTATTGTTGTCAGGGGAGTGGAACAGGTTGTGTATATTGTAAAGAATGGAAAGGCTGTTGCCGTGTCTCTTAAAATATTAAATCAAGATACGGATAATGCTGCAGTAACAGGAAACGGTCTGACATCTGGAAGCCAGCTTGTAGTAGATGGTCAGAACGTACTGCAAGCAGGAGAAAAAGTAAGGATAGTGCAGTAAAGAAGAAAATGGAGGAAAATAAGAGATGACAGTAGCAGATTTTGCAACCAAACGGGTTGTTTCCACAACGATGATACTAATATTTATGATTTTTACTGGTATAGCTGCCATAACAGGAATGAAGCAGGAACTTCTTCCTGACTTTAATATACCAGTTGTAGTAATAAGTACCTCATGGACAGGGGCAGCAGCAGAAGATATGAGGATGCAGGTGTCAAAAAAAATAGAGGAAGCAGCCTTGAATGTGGACGGAATAGACAATATAACAACAACATCCACATTTGGAACCTCGGTCGTAGTATTAGAATTTGACTTCGGAGTAGATACAGATATAAAGCAGGCTCAAGTTCAATCACAAATAGACAAAATAAAAGCAGATCTTCCAAGCGATGATAATTTTAGTGATCCTGTAGTGTCTAAGGTAGATGCCACTGGTGGAAGTGGTGATACGGCACTTATGATAGGGATACGTGGAAAAGACAAGGCCATAATAACTTCCTTTGTTGAAGAAACATTGGAACCAAGGTTGAAAAGAAACAGAGGGATAGGAAATATATCTCTTACAGGGAATGAGACAAGAGAGGTAAAGGTAGAGTTAGATCCTCATAAAATGAGAATATATAATCTTTCTCCTCAGGAAATATATAATAAGATTAAGGTTGCACATACTATTTCTCCTGCAGGAACAATAACAGATGGAACAAAGGAATTTATTCTTAAAGTGGAAGGAAAGTTAAGTACACTGGAACAGATACAGAATATAATTCTTTCTAATGATAACAATCAGACTTTAAGATTACTCGATGTGGCAAAAGTTGAATATGGAACGGCAGATGTGACTTCATATATGAGTTATAATGGACAGGAAATGGTAGGAGTAATAATCAAAAAAAGTAAAGATGGAAATCTGGTGGAAATAGCAGATATTGCTAAAAAAACTTTAAATGAGGTGAAACCTCTATTTCCAGAAGGTACAGACTATGTAATAATGCAAGACACCAGTATAAATGTTAAGGATTCGATTGCCAATGTTACAAGTTCAGGATTTCAGGCACTAATTATTGCAGTAATTATACTTCTTATCTTTCTTAAAGATGTAAGGGCGGCATTGGTGGTGGGATTATCCATACCTATTTCAGCTATGTTTACATTTTTTCTGCTTACTACACAAGGAATATCACTAAACATGGTTTCTTTAATGGGACTTGCCCTTGCGGTGGGATCTTTGGTGGATAATGCTATAGTTACGTTGGATAATATATTTGACCATATACAGATAAATAAAGAGCCTGCATTAGTTGCCGCAGTACGTGGAACAAACGAAGTAATAGTCCCTATGATAGCATCCACTGCCACATCTGTCTGTGTATTTTTTCCTGTAATACTTTTTAATGGAATAGCAAAGGAAGTATTTAAGGGGATATCCTTTTCCATGATATTTGCTTTATCAGCATCCATTATTGTAGCAATGCTTTTTATACCTATGGCTGCGAGCTTATTCCTAAATGTGGAGAAGATATCGGGAAATGCCGGAAAAGCAGTGAAGTATAATAAATTTAGGGATAAATATAAGGAATTGGTAACAAAGGCATTAGATAACAGGAAAAAGATTATAATCGGGGTAGTAATAGTATTTTTTCTGGTAGTATTTGGATTAGGGAAAACTGTAAAGACTACTTTCTTTCCTGTAATAGATGAGAAGGAATACGCCGCTGTCGCAACCCTTGCTACAGGTCTTGATTTGGAAGTTTCCCATGATATAGCAAAGAAGATGGAAGCGATAATAAAGGAGGATCCTGTAACGGAAAATACGAATATAATAGCTTCAAAATCATCAGCAATAGTGAATGTTGATGTTAAAAAAGGTACCATGAAGGCAATAGAACGTATGAGGGAAAAACTTAAGGATATACCTAACATAGATTTGACACTGGTTCCGGAAAAAGCAACAGGAAATTCTGTAACAAAGGATTACTCCTTCCAAATTTCAGGAGAAGATGAAACAGAACTTAATAGGATAGCAAATTCAATAATAGCAGAAATGAAGACACAGAGCTGGTTTAAAGATATAAAATCCTCTTCAGAAGGGGGATATTCTCAGGCAAAATTGGAGATAAACAGAGTAAAGGCAGAAAGTTTCGGCTTAAATGTCAATAATCTTACTTCAGTACTTGCCATGTATGTACAAGGGGTTTCTCCTATTGAAATTACTGAAAGGACAGAATCCCTTGATGTAAAAATAAGACTGGAGAAGGAATATAGAAATTCACTGGATAAGATATTGGATTTGGAAATAAAGGTGGGGGAAAATAGTTTCGTAAGAATTGGAGATATAGCCTCAATCGTTCAGGAGGAAAGCCCTTCAGCAATAGAAACTAAAAATGGTTCAAGGGTTGTAACAGTTGGTGCAAATCTTGATAGTTCAAAGGGAAACAATGACGCAGCAGCCTTTATCCAGGAAGCATATAAGAAAGCTAATCCTTCAGCAGGATATAAGCTGGGGATAGCAGGAAATGCCGAAAGGCAGGCTGAAATGGGAGGACAGATAATGAGGGCGATACTTCTTTCCATTGTCCTTATATATACAGTACTGGCAGTCCAACTGGAGTCCTTTGTGCTACCACTTATGATAATGACTACACTTCCTTTATCAATGATAGGGGTAATAACAGGGCTTGCTATAACTCGTGTAAAAATTGATATGTTTGTAATGATAGGTATACTGATGCTCTTCGGAATGGCGGTAAATAATGCAATAGTACTTCTAGACTTTGTGGCAGGACTGAGGACGAAAGGCTTTACCATAAGGGAATCCCTTATTGAAGCCTGTAGCTCAAGATTACGTCCTATCCTTATGACTACTCTTACAACGGTTCTTGGATGGGTACCTATGGCTCTTGCAATAGGAGGAGGGAGTGCGGCATACTATCAAGGAATGGCTATTGCAGTAATGTTCGGTTTATCATTCTGTACATTGCTGACTCTTTTCTTCATACCAGTTTCCTATTCTCTGATTGAAGAAAGAAAGGAAAGAAAGCAGAAGGAAAAAGAAGAAAAAAAGAGGGCTAAAAGAGAAGAGAAAATAAATCAGATTGTTTAATAAAGAAGAAAGAACGAGGTGCTTATGAAAAGATTGGAAGTATATTTTGACTCCTACTTCGTAGAAAAAATAAAGGAAGAAATGAAGGAATACGGTATTGAGCAATATATAATAATACCAGGAGTTCACAGCAGATGGAGCAAGACTTTAAAGCATTTTAACAGTCATTACTGGCCAGGGACAGACAGTATCCTTATAGCACATGTAGAAGATAATATGGCTGAGGAGGTAATGCGGGTAATAAAGATGATGAAAATTGATCTCGGAAAGGCAATATCCCTTGGGGCAGTTGTTCTTCCTGTAGATGATATCCTTTTATAGGAGGTAGATTTTATGAAAGATAGTCGAAAGGCTATCTTTTTTAGAAATCCACACAGAAATTTTTTGAAAAAGTTAAAAAAGTATCTGATAAAAAAATCCATAATGAATAACCATAAATGGAATAATTTTAAAAAGTTAAAAAAGTTTACAGGAAAATGAAAAGTTTTTTTTGAAAAGTTAAAAAAGTTGGGTATATTTAGAGTAGGAAAGAACAGAAAAAATATAAAATACAAAGGATTAAAAATATGCAAAAATTAAATGCTACAGATTACCAGATATTGGAAAAAATTATGAAAAATTCAAAAATTTCCAGGACGGATTTATCAAAACAGATGGATCTCACACCAGCAGCAATTTCTAAAGTAATAAAAAAATTACTTTCCAATAATCTGATAGTTGAAAAACATGTTCTTTTCTCAACCGGAGGAAGACCGAGGGTGGCACTGGCAATAAATGAGAAATATAAGAAAATCATTGGGGTGAATCTAGGTGCAGGCTTTATAAGTATAGTAGTAAGTGATCTGGATGGAAAAATAATTTCTTCTGAGGAAAGAAAGTTTGCCTTTAAGGGTCAGAGGAAAATATTTGAGCTTTTGGATGAAGGATTGACTAAAATGCTTAAAAAGTATGATAAAAGTTCCATTATCGGTATTGGTCTGGCAACTCACGGAGTTGTGGATAGAAGAAAAGGAACAGTTATCATATCACCCCATTTTAAATGGAAAAAACTGGAAATAAGGAGGGAGCTGGAGAAAAAATATGGTATTCCTGTAATAGTTGAAAATGATGTAAGGGCGATGCTTACTGCAGAACATAATTATGGCTGTGCAAAAAATATGAAAGATTTTATACTTCTTTACATAAAGGCCGGGATAGGAGCTGCCATTTTTCTAAATGGAAGGATATTTGAGGGAAGTAACTATGGAGCAGGAGAAATAGGACATTTTATTGTTAATGAAAATTCAAATATTCAGTGTAGATGTGGGAAATATGGATGCCTTGAAACTGAGTATTCGGAGCAGGTACTTATAAATAAAGTGATGTGGAAGCTTGAAGAAGAAAACCAAAAAGGAACTAGAAGTGAAGTGGATATATCATCTATTTACAGACAGGCTGAAAAGAAGGAGGAGCCCTGTTATTCCATTATAAGGGAAGCAGCCTATAAAATAGGGTCTGTGGTAGGGAATGTCCTTAATATACTTGATATTAATGATATAATTGTTTCAGGTGATATTACAAGAACAGGTAGTTTGTTCCTAAATAATTTCAAGATGGGAATAAATAAGATGCTCCTTGAGGAATTTAGCAGGAAAATAAGGGTCAGGATCTCAGAATTGGATGATAAGATAGGAGCATACGGAGCTATTTCATTAATAACTAGTAATTTGTTTCAAGGGGAGAAGTTGATTAAGTTAAACTGAGGAAAAACCAAGTTAATATGAAAAAATTATTATAGAAATAAAAAATAAAAATAGAGGTGAAGAAATGAAGAAGATTTTGTTTGTAATGCTAGCAATGATAATGTTGCTTTCATGTGGTGGAGAAAAGAAAGGTGAAGGAACGGGAACAGGAGGAAATGCAAAACCTGCTGAAGGTAAGAAGGTTAAGATAGGAGTTACTATCTACAAGTATGATGACAACTTTATGGCTACCTTAAGAAAGGACATGGAAGCCTATGGAGTAGAAAAGGGAGTAGAGCTTATTATGAATGATTCTCAAAATAATCAGGGAACTCAGAATGAACAAGTTGATGCACTTCTATCAAAAGGGGTAGATGTACTTGCAATAAACTTAGTTGATCCGGCAGCAGGTCAAACTATAATAGACAAGGCTAAGGCAGCTAACGTACCTGTAGTATTCTTTAACAAGGATCCGGGGGTAGAAGCTCTGAAAACTTATGAAAAGGCTTATTATGTAGGAACAAAACCTGAAGAATCAGGGATAATCCAAGGTCAAATAATTGAAAAGAACTGGAAGGCAAATGCCGGTCAAGACTTAAATGGTGACGGAATTATCCAATATGTGTTATTAAAGGGAGAGCCTGGACATCCAGATGCAGAAGCTAGAACATCATTTGTTATAAAGGAACTAAATGACAAAGGAATAAAAACTGAAAAATTACAGGAAGACACAGGAATGTGGGATGCAGCTCAGGCGAAGGATAAAATGGATGCATGGCTTGCAGGGCCTACGGCATCAAAGATAGAAGTAGTCATTTCCAATAATGATGGAATGGCATTAGGCGCACTTGAAGCTTTAAAGGCTCATCAGAAAAAATTACCTATTTATGGTGTTGATGCATTACAAGAGGCTTTAACATTAATTGAAACAGGAGAACTTGCAGGAACAGTTTTAAATGACGGAACAAGTCAGGCAAAGGCAGTTTTGGATTTATCTATAAATTTGGCAAATGGAAAGGATCCGATTGAAGGAACGTCATGGAAATTAGAAGATAAAGCAGTTAGAGTTCCTTATGTAGGTGTAGATAAAGAAAATTTGGCACAGTTTAAAAAATAAATTTATAATCAGCATAATTGACTGATGGCATGCCACAAATAAGGCTTCCTTAACTTTATTTGTGGTATCTTTTTTTAAGAGAGGTGGAATATGGAAAATTCTCAGAACAAAAATGAATATGTTTTAAAGATGGAGGGTATAAGTAAAGAATTTCCAGGGGTAAAAGCATTGGATAATGTGAATTTGAGTATAAGACCCAACAGTGTTCATGCATTGATGGGAGAAAATGGGGCTGGAAAATCTACTCTGATGAAATGCCTTTTCGGAATCTACAAAAAGGATAAAGGGAGAATATTTTTAGAAGGGAAGGAAATACAGTTTAAAAATTCGAAAAATGCACTGGAAAAAGGAGTTTCTATGGTGCATCAGGAGTTAAACCAGGTTACTCAAAGAAATGTAATGGATAATATATGGCTTGGAAGATATCCTAAAAAGGGGCTATTTATAGATGAAGATAAGATGTATAAGGATACAAAGGAAATTTTTTCCAGATTGGAAATTAATATAGATCCCAGAACGAAGGTAAGCAGACTTTCGGTATCCCAGATGCAAATGCTGGAAATAGCGAAGGCAGTTTCCTATGACTCAAAAGTCCTTATTTTGGATGAACCTACTTCCTCCCTGACAGAAAATGAAGTAAAGCATCTATTTAGGATTATAAAAAAATTACAGGGAAGTGGAATTGGAATAGTGTATATATCCCATAAAATGGAGGAAATAAAGGAAATATGTGATGAAATAACCATATTACGGGATGGTAAGTGGGTAACAACTGAAAAAGTTAAAGACCTTACAACCGACCAGATTATAAAACTAATGGTGGGTAGAGATTTGACCCATAGATTTCCTGAAAAGACAAATAAGCCGTCAGAAATTATAATGGAAGTTGAAAATCTTACTTCCAAGAGAAAAAAATCAATAGAGGATGTCTCATTTTTCTTAAGAAAGGGAGAAATATTAGGAGTGGCAGGGTTGGTAGGCTCTAAACGGACAGATATAGTAGAGACATTATTTGGAGTTATAGAAAAAAAATCAGGAAAAGTAAAAATACATGGTAAGGAAGTTAATATAAAAAATCCTAAGAAAGCCACAAAAAATAGACTTGCTCTTATAACGGAGGAAAGAAGGGCTACAGGTATATTTTCTATGCTGGATATAAAATTCAACTCCATTATTTCAAATACCAAGAGCTATAAGACATTCCTTGGACTTTTAAACGATAAGAAGATACAGGAGGATACCAGATGGGTCATTGAAAGTATGAGGGTAAAAACTCCTTCCCAGAAAACAAATATAGGAAGCCTGTCAGGGGGAAATCAGCAGAAGGTGGTAATTGGAAGGTGGCTTCTCACTGAACCGGAAATATTGCTAATGGATGAGCCTACCAGAGGAATAGACGTGGGGGCAAAATTTGAAATTTATCAGCTTATGATAAATCTAGCTGAGAAAGATAAGGGAATTATAATGATTTCTTCTGAAATGCCGGAATTATTAGGAGTTACAGACAGGATATTAGTTATGAGTAATGGAAGAGTGGCCGGAATAGTAAATACTTCAGAAACAAATCAGGAAGAAATTTTAAAGCTAACAGCAAAATATCTATAGGAGGGAAAAATGGCGGAAAAAATTGAAACGAAATCAATCAGTATTAAGGGCATTATATTAAATGGGGGAATATATCTTGTACTGGTTCTGCTTTTAATAGGAATAGTAGTAAAAGATCCTACTTTTCTCAGTTTATTAAATATACAGAATATACTTACACAGTCGTCAGTAAGGATAATAATAGCATTAGGGGTAGCAGGGCTTATTGTTACACAGGGGACAGATCTGTCGGTGGGAAGGCAGGTTGGAATGTCTGCCCTTATATCGGCTACACTTTTACAGTCAATGACAAATATAAATAAAGTCTTTAAGGGGGTAGCGACATTACCTATACCGTTTGTACTTCTTCTAGTTATTATAATTGGAGCCATTACAGGTCTTATTACAGGACTTATAGTGGCAAAACTTAATGTGGTTCCTTTTGTGGCTACAATGGGTACGATGGTTATTGTATATGGAATTAACTCACTTTATTATGATTTTGTGGGAGCATCTCCTGTAGCTGGATTTGCACAGCAATATTCAAAAGTTGCTCAGGGGGCCTTATTTCAAGTTGGTAAATTAAGACTTTCCTATCTTATAATATATGCAATAATTGCGATAATATTTATGTGGACACTATGGAACAAGACGGTATTTGGAAAAAATCTTTTTGCAGTAGGTGGAAATCCTGAAGCGGCAAGGGTATCTGGAGTAAACGTAGCTGTAACAATCCTTTTAGTCTATGTATTGTCAGGAATTATGTATGCAATAGGAGGATTTCTTGAGGCGGCCCGTATAGGATCGGCAACCAATAACCTAGGGAATATGTACGAAATGGATGCTATAGCAGCCTGTGTCGTAGGTGGAGTTTCCTTTAGTGGAGGAGTAGGTAAAATCTCAGGAGTTGTTGCAGGAGTTATAATTTTTACACTTATAAACTACGGACTTACTTATATAGGGGTAAATCCTTACTGGCAATACATTATAAAGGGAATTATAATTATTACGGCAGTTGCAATAGATGTGTTGAAATATAGAAAAAATAGCTAGTTGATTTAGTAAAAAATAATTAAGAAAAGAAAAATCTTTTAATATTATTACTTAATATTTGATAAATTAAAGATTTTAGACTGTTTCATAAGAATAATTTTGTGAAACAGTCTTCTTTTTATTTATTGAGAAAAGAAAATTATTTTTGAAAAGCATTTTAAAAAATAATAAAATATGATAAAATGTATTAAATATCAGTAATAAATGAATATCTCATTGAAAGGGCTGAGAAAATGGAATTGAAAATACCACAACATGTTGCGATAATTATGGACGGAAATGGACGATGGGCTAAGAAAAGAGGAAAACTTCGTTTGGAAGGACATAGAGCAGGGGCAGAGAACATTGAAAAAATAATAAAGGAATCAATAAAACTTGGGATAAAATATTTAACCGTTTACGCCTTTTCTACAGAGAATTGGAAAAGACCTGAAAAGGAAATAAAAGGTCTTATGAGCCTATTTTCTAGATTTCTTGTAATTAAAAGATCAGATTTAAAGAAACAGGGGGTAAAATTACTTGTTACAGGTTCTAAGGAGGGAATATCAGATTCATTATTGAAAAAAATAGAAGAAACGGAGAAATATCTGGAAAACGGAGAAAATATAGTCTTTAATATAGCATTTAACTATGGGGGAAGAAAAGAAATAATAGATGCAGTGAACAGGATTCTTTCTGATAACTCCAGAAGGAAAGGGGAAGTTACAGAAAAGGAGTTTACAGAGTACATATACAGACCAGAAATACCTGATCCGGAACTTGTCATAAGGACAAGTGGGGAATTTAGGATAAGCAATTTTCTTTTATGGGAAGTTGCCTATTCAGAATTTTATGTAACAAAAGTCTTTTGGCCAGATTTTGATGAAGAAGAATATAATAAAGCACTTATCTCTTTTAATAAGAGGGAAAGAAGATATGGAGGATTGAATAATGCTAAGTAGACTTTTTATTATTTTGCTGTTTGTACCTTTTCTACTTTGGATTTTCTTAAAGGGGGATGTACTTTTTCTGATATTTACAATGGTAATAATAGGAATGTCCCTGTACGAATTTTATAGAATGCTGAAAAATAAGGGATTTGAGGTGGCAAGTAGAATAGGAATGGGACTAGGTCTGTTTTTACCACTGGCAATATATTTTCAGGAAAATTCCAAAAATATATTTGCTTATTTTAGGTTGGAGTTTTTTAAGCAGATTAATTTCGATATGGGAGGCTTTATAGTTTTTGCTCTTATGCTTCTATCCATAAGACAAATACTGAAAGTAAAAATAACAGGGGCAATGGCTGAAATATCATATACTTTGCTAGGGATAGTCTATGTGGCTTTCCTGTTTTCCTATATATTGCTTATAAAATATGAATTTCCAAATGGTAATGTAATAGTTGCTATGACATTTATATTAATATGGGCATGTGACATATCAGCCTATCTTGTGGGTAAGGGAATAGGGGGGAAGATATTCAGTAGGCGGCTTGCTCCTGAAATAAGTCCTAATAAGTCAATAGAAGGTGCTATTGGAGGGATATTAGGAGTATTTCTTGTAATATTGTTTTTTGATAAGATATATCTTTTTATAGCAAATTTTGTATGTAGTATATCCCTCTTATCAAAAACATGCAGCTTGACTTATATCAAAGTGAACTTAAAGGGAATGGATGCTTTAATATTGGCACTTGCAATAGGTATTTTTGCAGAGCTGGGGGACTTGGTGGAGTCAAAGATAAAAAGGGAACTTGGAATAAAAGATTCAGGGAATCTTCTTCTAGGGCATGGGGGATTTTTAGATAGGTTTGACAGTGCATTATTTGTTTTACCGATAGTGTACTATTTTATGAAATATGTAGCACATTTATAATTTTAGAATTTTGTAAAAAGATGTATTTTTTGAGAGAATAAAAAGTACCAAAAAAATAAAGTTATAAGTAAAATGGAGAAATATAAAAAATATTATTGAAAAAAGACTTTAATTTATTAAGATTATAAGCTTTTACAAATGTCAAAAAACTAATTAAGGATAAGGAGAATAATAAAAATGACAGAATTAGAAATAAAACAGGAAGTAGAAAGGCAGTTCGGTATTTTAAGACGTGGATGTGAAGAGATAATAAATGAGGAGGAGTTTAAGAAAAAGCTGGAAAAATCTATTTTAACCAATACTCCGCTTAGGGTTAAGCTGGGGATAGACCCGACAGGATCAGAGCTGCATTTGGGTCATGCTGTCCCTTTGAGGAAATTGAAGCAGTTTCAAGATTTGGGTCATGAAGTATTTTTTCTTATAGGAACATTTACAGGGAGGATAGGAGATCCTACAGGAAAATCCGAAACTAGGAAAATGTTATCGGAGGAACAGGTAAGAGAAAATATAAAAACTTACTTGGATCAAGTAAAATTAATATTGGATCTGGATAAAATAAATGTTGTTTATAATGCTGACTGGCTGGAAAAATTGTCATTATCCGATGCGTTGCATCTATTATCCCAGTTTACAGTATCACAAATGATTTCAAGGGAAGATTTTTCAAAGAGATTGGCTGAAAATAAGCCAGTATCCCTTATAGAATTCATGTATCCCATATTACAGGGGTATGATTCAGTTGAGCTTAGGGCTGATGTGGAACTGGGAGCAACTGAGCAGAAATTTAATCTTCTGAGGGGAAGAGACTTACAAAAAAATGCAGGACAGGAACAGCAGATATGTATGATTATGCCTATTTTGGAAGGTCTGGACGGAGTGGAGAAGATGAGTAAGTCCTTAAACAACTATATAGGTGTAAAGGATAGTCCAAATGATATGTTTGGTAAAATAATGTCCATTTCTGATGAGTTAATGGATAACTATTACAGGATGATTACAGAAATTCCTTTGGAAAAGATAGAAAGAATAAAGGAAGATATAAAAAATGGAACTCTTCACCCTATGGAGGCTAAAAAAGGGCTGGGAGCAGAAGTGGTTAAAATGTACTATGGGGAAGAGGCAGCATTAGAGGCTAAAAACTGGTTTGAAAATGTATTTAGCAAAAAAAACCTTGAGGTGGACTTGCCTATTATAGAACTGGAATATAAGGAAATAGGAGTGGTGGATTTACTTGTGAAAGAAACAGGGCTTCTCCCTACATCAAGTGAAGCAAGAAGACTTATAGAACAGGGTGGATTTAAGATAAATGATGAGTCCATAAAGGACATAAAGGAAACAGTTCTTCTAAAAAGCGGAATGATAATAAGAGCTGGAAAAAAGAAAATAATAAAAGTAAAATAATAAGAGTAAATTAGTGAAAATAAACATCAAAGGGAAAATACTTAGAAAATGACACAACTGGAATGTACTAAAACAATGTAAAGTAAAATAGGAGACTGGATAATTTAGAATGACAGTATTAAGGAACGGACAATCATTTCTTTTTACTGTCATTTTCAGAAATAAGGTTAAAATTATTCGGAGAAGGAAAAGAAAAATGTCAAAATTATATGGAAATACCAATGATAAAAGGGAAGGGGTAGGGATTTCACATGGGAAGATAATACTGATGGGAGAGCATTCTGTGGTGTATGGTTATCCCGCTATAGCCATTCCCCTGAAGGATATCCTTATAACATGCAGAATAGAACCGACTACTCGGCAATATAGCCATAGATCTGGAGATACTCTGTCTACAGCAATATATACCGCCTTAAAATACCTCAATAAGCAGAATGCAAGAATAAAGTATAACATAACATCAGATATTCCCACAAAAAGGGGAATGGGATCTTCTGCAGCTGTAAGTATAGCTGCCATTAGGGGGGTGTTTGATTATTTTAAGAGGGAGATAGACGAAAAGACTTTGGAAAAACTTGTAAATGAAGGGGAAATAGTAGCTCATAAGACACCTAGTGGGCTAGATGCCAGAACATGTCTAAGTGATAAAGCGATAAAATTTATAAAGGGAAAAAGGTTTGAAAATATTGAGATGGACTTAGGGAGTTATCTTCTTATTGCTGATACGGGAGTATACGGAAATACCGGTGAGGCAGTAGGAAAAATAAAAAATATGGGAAAAAAGGCACGGCCTATGTTAGCGGAGCTAGGGAGGCTGACAGAGGAGACAGAGGCATACATACGGGATAAGGATATAAAAAATATCGGGGAAAATATGATTAAGGCAGAAAGGGAACTGAAAAAACTGGGAGTAACAATAGAAAAATCTGAAATACTGGTGAAAACGGCCTTAAGTGAAGGGGCATTGGGAGCTAAAATATCTGGAGGTGGACTCGGAGGCTGTATAATTGCTCTAGTAGAGAATAATGAAAAATTAGTAAATATAAAAAGGAAATTAATTGAAAAGGGAGCAGTGAATATATGGACGACAATTCTTTAAAGTCAGTAAAATCTTATGCAAATATAGCTATTATAAAATATTGGGGAAAGGAAGATGAAAAAAAAATGATACCTTCCACAAGTAGTATTTCTCTTACGTTGGAAAATATGTATACAGAAACGGAAATATGCTTTATAGAAAAGAAGGAGGCATTGGATATTATTGGAAAGGAGGAGGATTTGTTCTATATAAATGACGATCTTCAGAATGACGAGCAGAGGGAGAAGATAAGTAAAGTTGTGGATCTTTTCAGGAAAGATAGAAAAAAACTCGTAAAAATAAGGACAAGAAATAATATGCCAACAGAAGCAGGACTTTCTTCCAGCTCAAGTGGACTTTCTGCTGCAATAATGGCATGCAATGAATTGTTTAACAGTAAAAAGACCAGAAAAGAAATGGCACAGATATCAAAATTTGCATCGGGGTCCTCCTCAAGGAGCTTTTTTGGTCCAGTGGCAGCATGGGATAAGGATACAGGGGAAATATATGAAATAAAAACAGATTTGAAGTTTGGAATGATAGTCCTAGTTTTAAATGAGGAAAAAAAGATAATTTCCAGTAGAAAAGGAATGGAACTTTGCATGAGGACATCTACTTCCTTTCCTGAATGGGTAAGTCAATCAAAAAAAGACTATATTGCGATGAAAAAATACCTGGCAGAAAACGATTTTGAAAAAATAGGGGAGCTTACTGAGGAAAATGCCTTAAGAATGCATCAGACTACAATTAATGCCAATCCTCCATTTTCCTACTTGACAGAGGAAAGCAGAAAAGCTATGGATTATGTTAGAAAACTACGTAAAAATGGAGAAAAATGTTATTTTACAATGGATGCAGGACCTAATGTAAAGGTGCTTTGCCTAGAATCAGATATGGAAAGGCTGGAGGAAATATTTTCAAAAAAATATAGGATAATTCCCTCAAAAATGAAGGTGATCTCTGATGAATCAAAAAAATAGCAAAGAAAATTTATCTAGGATGCATATAGAAAATTTTTCAGAAATTGGAAGATCTAAAAAAGAGAAATATAAAGAAGTATATACGGGAGGGAAGCTCTATATTGCAGGGGAATATTCGGTACTTATCCCAAATCAAAGTGCGATTATAAAAAATATAGATATATTTATGAAGGGAGAAATAAGGTTTTCAAAAGAATATAATATATATTCTGATATGTATGATTATTCTGTCGGCTTAAAGGAAGAGGATGAAAGATACTTCCTCATACAAAAAACTATAGAAACTGTAAATGAATATCTTGAATTGAAAGGGATAAGGACAAGTCCTTTTAAGCTAAAGATTACGGGTAAAATGGAGAGGGATGGTAAAAAATACGGAATAGGCTCAAGTGGAAGTGTAACGGTACTTGTGGTAAAATCGATGGCAGAACTTTATAATTTTAATATAAGTGATGAAACAGTCTTTAAATTGTCTGCCTATGTGCTTATGAAAATGGGGGATAACGGTTCTATGGGAGATATAGCCTGTATAGCCTACAATAACCTTATTCTGTACACTTCCTTTGATAGGAGGAATCTAAAGAAAAAAATAGAGGAAGAATCCCTTTTGCATGTAATAGATGATAACTGGGGCTTTGTTATAGAAAAACTTAAATGCCCTCATAAATACGAGTTTTTAGTGGGGTGGACGGGAAAGCCATCCATATCAAGGGAAATGATAAAAAGGGTTAAAGATTCCATAAATAAAGGATTTTTAGAAACTTCAGAAAAAATAGTAGGGGATCTACAAAAGGGAATTATCGCAGGAAATTATCCTATAATAGAAGAATGTATTAATAATAACGGCAGAATTTTAAAAGAACTGCATTCATCCATATATAGCAATGAATTGGAAATATTGATTAAAATTGCAGAAAAATGGAAAATTCCTTGTAAAATCAGCGGTTCTGGAGGAGGAGACTGTGGGATAGCCATATGTCCTTCACGGGAAGATGCAGAAAATCTCACTATGGAATGGGGAAAATATGGAATAGAAGTCCTTTATAAGAGTTATTTGTAAGAGTTTATAAAAAATGTACCTTTTGAAAGAATAAAAAGTAAAAAAATCTTATTTACAACTAAAATTTTACTAACCAAAAAAGATAAATTGGGAAGGGAGAAGGGGATACCCCGTATTATAAGGATGAATAGAAAAGATGACCATATAAATTATGCTTTAAAATATGAAAACAGCTACAACAGCTTTGATGATATGGAGCTTATTCAAAGTTCCATACCTAAATATAACCTGGAGGAAATAGATCTTTCTACCAGCTTTGCAGGAAATAGATTTGAATATCCCTTTTTCATAAATGCAATGACAGGAGGAAGCAAGAGGGGAAAAGAAATAAACAGGAAACTGGCAAAGGTGGCAACAGAATGTGGGATATTATTTGTCACAGGTTCTTACAGTGCTGCCCTTAAAAATCTGGATGATGACTCCTTCAGGGTAGTGCGGGAGGAAAATGACGGACTTCTGCTTGGGACAAATATAGGAGCTGATAAGGACTACACCGCTGGAATTAAGGCTGTGGAAAATCTCAATCCTCTATTTTTACAAATACATGTAAACCTTATGCAGGAACTTATTATGCCTGAAGGGAGCAGAAATTTTAATGAATGGGAAGATAACATATTAAGATTTTCTGAAAATATAAAAGTTCCTATAATATTAAAGGAAGTGGGATTTGGAATGACGGAGGAAACCATAAGACGAGGAATGGATTTAGGGATAAAAACTTTTGATATAAGCGGAAGAGGGGGAACGAGCTTTGCATATATAGAAAATATGAGAAGAGAAAATAAATTTACATATCTTAATGAATGGGGACAGAGTACACTAGCTTGCCTTTTAAGTGTGAAAAATTATATGAATCAAGTGGAAATAGTAGCCAGTGGAGGAGTACGTCATCCCCTTGATATAATAAAGGCACTGGTAATGGGGGCAAAAGGGGTAGGATTGTCAAGAACTATGCTTAAAATGGCAGAAGAAAAGACTTTGGAGGAAATGATAGATATAATAAACAGCTGGAAGGAAGAATGTAAAATCATAATGTGCTGTCTAAATACAAAAAATATAGAGGAACTAAAAAATGTCAAATATGTACTATATGGAAAGACAAAGGAATTTTATCAGTGGAATGTAGTAGAGGGGAAGTAGATATTATCTGTGGAATATAAAAAGGCTCTATGCCAAGTATGGAAGTAAAATATATATGGCTCATGATATATTCGTTTCATTAATGTTTTTGTAGTTGCTAACATTTTAATGCGAAATTATCATGAGTTTCTATTTTATTATAAATTTGTCGTAATATACACTCAAACCTTCTTAAAATCAGACTGTTAAAAATAAATCTGTTTAGGTTTAAGCAGAATAGTCATAACTTTTGGGTTCAATTTTAAATGGTATTACTATATATAGTGAAACTAATACAAAAACGATCCGAAGATATGGTATAATAATGTTATGGCATACGAAAAAGATTATAGAAAAAGAATTTTAAAATTTTATTACGAAAATGGAAAAACGAAAACGTTACTTCAATTTGGAATAAGTTCCAGTACATTATACGGATGGATAAAACTTCATAATGAAACAGGAGATCTTTTATCAAGAAAACGTAAAAGAAAATTTAAGGTATTAGATCCAGAGAAACTTGATCAATATATGAAAAATCCAGAAAATGCAGATAAATACATCCGTGAAATTGCAAAAGATTTTGGCTGTGGAAAGGAGACAGTGAGGATAGCACTGAAAAAATTAGGATATACAAGAAAAAAAACAGACGAAATACAGGGAACAGGAGGAAAGAAAAGTAAATGAATATTTAAAAAAATTATCACAAGCATGTTTGGATAGGGAAATAATCTATATTGATGAAACAGGCTTTGATGAATATTACTACCGAGAATACGGCTGGAGTAAAAAAGGGGGGGATATATTGAAGGGAGAAAAAGCGGATTAAGATATTCGAGAATAAATCTGGTTGCTGGAAAAATAGGGAATGCTCTGATAGGGAGTATGATTACAAGGAAATGATGGAAAGTGAATTTTTTGAAGAATGGTTTAAGGAAATATTTTTAAGGGATATAGAAAAATTAAAGAAGAATGTGGTAATAGTTCTGGATAATGCCAGATTTCATAGAAAAAGGATATTAGAAAAGATAATTAAGAAAACAGAGCATTATCTATTATTTCTTCCACCGTATTCACCAGATTTAAATCCAATAGAAAAAGTATGGGATAGTATGAAAAAGAAATTAAAAGACATAGCCCATCATTTTAGTACACTTGAAGAAGCAGTTACTTCTGTTTTATTTGATAATATGATTCTGTTTTAAATAGGTTTTACTATAGTAATACCATCTAAAACCGACCTGAAAAATTATGGATATTTTACTCAAACGCAAACAGTTTTTATTTTAATAGTCTGATTTTAAGAAGGTTTGAATATACTATACAATCTATATTATAAAAAAATATATCATACTGATTATTAAAAAATTGACTTTTTTTTTG
>JBGXYD010000042.1:0-30506 GCA_041815005.1 Leptotrichia sp.
AATACGGTGAAAGAACTTTTACAATATAATCAATACATTGATAGTTATGAAGTGTTTGATAGAAAAAAAACATAGAGAAAATACAAAAAATACGAAAAATGTTAAAAAAATCTAAAGAAGAACCTTATGATATTTTATTTGATTTTTCTTGTGAAAATAAGATAAGTCCGAAACAGATGATTTTTATGAGGAAAATGAATTCTAAATTAAATATGGGATATGATAAAGAAAAATATAATATTTATAATAAGAAAATTTCATATCAAAAAGGGAGGATGGTTGAAATTTGGAGAAAAATGTTAGAAGAAATGGGATTGAATAATCTCAATCTTAAATATGATATTCCAATATCAGAAGAATCTGAAAAGAGAGTAAAAAAATTTTTTTTAGAAAATAAAATAGAAAAAATAATAGCTTTAAATTTTTTTGGAAGTATTCCTGAAAGAAAAATAAATACAAAAAATGCAATTATTATTTTAAAAAAGCTTAGAGAAGTTTATTTTGACCACGATATTTTAATTTTAGATTCTCCATCAGATAGAAATGAAATCCATAAAATTTTGCAGGAAATAAAAGACGAAAAAGTATATTTTTATCAAGATTCAAGAACAATCATGGATGCAATATCAATAATAAGAAGAAGTGATTTGGTAATATCGCCAGATACATCTATAGTTCATATAGCAGAAGGTTTAGATAAAAGAATAATAACTTTTTATAGTAACGATAGAGAAAATTTAGAAAAAAACAAAGTATATGAAAAGAGTAACATAATAATTTATGATAAAAGAATTAATGATTTAGATTATGAGAAAATTGAATATAAAATAAAATCATGAAAGAGAGGAAAATTATGATAATAATTCCAAAAAGGATTTATTATGTATGGACAGGGGATAAGGAAAAGCCCGAAATATTTTATAGGTGCTATAATTCATGGAAGGAAAACATGCCTAACTATGAAATTATAGAAATTAATGATAAAAATTTTGATATGGAGGGGCATCTTGCAAAAAACAGATTTTTTGCCGAATGTCATAAAAGGAAACTATGGGCCTATGTGGCAGACTATATGAGGATAAAGTACCTATATGAGCATGGAGGGATTTTTCTAGATATAGATATGGAAATTGTAAAGGATTTTACAAAAATTCCCGAATTGGCAGAAATGGAAAACTTTGATTTTTTTGCAAGTTTTGAAAGCAATGAAGGAATAGGGCTTGGATTGTTTGGAGCAAAGTCCGGAAGCGGAATATTAAAAAAGCTGATAGATTTTTACGAAGACGAAATATGGGAAAGCCCTCTTTTTACATTGCCCCAGATAACAAGATATATATTGAAGGAAAAAATGGGCTATGATTTTTCAGAAGGGGAAATAATAGACAGGGAACAGGGAATCTACATTTTGAAAAAGGAATATTTTTATCCATTCCTTCCTCATGAAAAGTTTGAAAAAAGCATGCTGACAGATGAAAACTATGCAATACACTGGTGGAATCATTCCTGGAAGGGGTTAAGGCCTTTTCTGTTCCTTAAGACAAAGCATCTTAAGGGGATAAGGAAATATATGAAAAAACTTGGGATTTATTTGCAAATGCTTAGGGACTTTATGAGAAATAAAAAATAAGGATAGGAGAAATCGGATGAAATTGTCTGTTGGAATAATAACCTATAATGAAGAAAACAGGATAGGAAGAACCCTTGATGCCGTAAGGGAGATTGCTGATGAAATAATAATAGTGGATAGCGGGAGTACCGATAGGACAGTGGAAATAGCCAAATCAAAAGGGGCTGATGTATATGTGGAAAAATGGAAAGGATACGGTCCCCAGAAAAATTCAGTCCTTAAAAAGTCCAAAGGGGAATGGGTACTCTTAATAGATGCTGATGAGGTAATTTCCACAAAGCTCAAGGAAAAGATAAAATTTATAATAAACTATGAAAAAAATGAATATGATATATATAAAATAAAACTTAGGAATATCTGTTTCGGTAAGGAAATAAAATTTGGAGGCTGGGATGACTATGTGATAAGACTCTGGAAAAACAGGAAAGTAGAAATAAGTGATCGTGAAGTCCATGAACAGTACATGACAGGGGACAGTAAAATAGGAAAAATTGATGAGAAGATAATCCATTATACTTATGATACGATAGGACAATTTTTGGAGAAACTTAACAGATATACGAGCCAAAGTGCTGTCCAGTATGAAAAGGAAAAGAAGAAGGCTGATATATTCAAAATATATTCAAAAATGCTTTTCAGGTTTATAAGGATGTATATACTTCAACTGGGATTTTTGGACGGTTATGAAGGGTATTTATTGGCAAAATACAGTTCCATATATACCATGACAAAATATACAAAGTTGCGGGAGCAGTATTTTAACAAGCTGGGGAAATCCACAACCTTGATTATAACAACCTATAACTGGCCTGAGGCTCTTAAAATGTGCCTTGACAGTGTAATGGAGCAAACAGTCCTTCCAGAGGAGATAATTATAGCTGATGACGGCTCAAGACAGGAAACGGCAAATCTTGTGGATAGCTTCATAAAAAGTTACCCCAACATGAGGATTATCCATTCATGGCAGGAGGATAAGGGATTTAGGCTTTCCATGTCCAGAAACAGGGCTATAAGTAAAGCCAAAGGAGAGTATGTTATAATGATAGACGGAGATCTCATATTGGATAGAAACTTTATCCAGGATCACATTGAAAACAGAGAAAATGGATATTTTATACAGGGGTCGAGGGTTATAATGTCGCAGGAAAAGTCAAGGAAGATAATAGAAGGAAATGAAATAACCTTACCAAAGGCATTTTTTCAAAAGGGACTGAAAAATAAGTCCAATATGATAAGAAACAAGGTTCTTTCAGGTATATTTACAAAAAGGGACAGGAAATTAAGCGGTATAAGAGGTTGTAATATGTCCTTTTTCAAAGGAGATCTGATAAAGGTAAACGGATTTGAGGAAAAAATAGAAGGCTGGGGTAGAGAAGACAGTGAAATTGCGGTAAGGCTTTTCAATAATGGAATAGGAAAGAAAAAACTTAAGTTTGCCGCACTTACCTACCATATTTATCATAAGGAAAATGATAGGAGCCGTCTGGGGGAAAATGATGAGTTTCTGTCAAAGGTTATAAAGGAAAAAAAAGAAAGGGCAGAGAAGGGACTTGATAGCTATGAAAGAAGTTAGTTTAGTTATAACAAGCTGCGGAAGATTTGATCTGCTGAAAAGAACTCTGGACAGTTTTTTCGAAAAAAACAGCTACCCCATAAAAAAAATAATAATAACAGAAGACAGTACAGAAGGGGAAAAGCTGAAAAAGCTGATTTCTAGATATGAAAATCATAACATATGCCTAATAATAAATGAAGAAAGACTTGGGCAGCTAAAATCTATAGATAAGGCATATGAGGAAGTGGAGACTGAATATATATTCCATTGTGAAGATGACTGGGAATTTTTAAAGGAGGGCTTTATTGAAAAGTCAATGGAAATTCTTGAAGAAAATCCCAAAATCCTTATGGTGGGTCTAAGGGATAGGGAGGATTACGGGGAAGATTTTTTCCTTGAAGAGGACTATGTCTCCCAAAGGGGGGAGAGATTTTACGAAGTAAAGGATGAAATATTTACCTATAACCCTGGACTTAGAAGAAAAAGTGACAGCGATTTGTTTGGGCTTCATGAAAAACTGGAGAATACAATGTATGAAGATGAGCTGTCGGACTTTTATAAGGAAAAAGGATATAGAACAGTGTTCTTTAAGGAAAAGTATGTGGAGCATACGGGAAATAAAAGGCATGTTCATTTCAGCAAAAAAGGAAAAAATACAGTCCTGGATTTTAAAATAGACAGGATGATAAAAAAGATAAGATACAATATATTAAAAATATTTGGAAAAGTAAAATAGGAAAAGTAGTCATACAGGTGATAAACCCTTGAATGACTGAATAAAGAAAGGGTTGTAAAAATGAAGGAAGTTAGCCTTGTCATAACGAGTTGTGGTAGATTTGACCTGCTTGAAAGAACTTTGGACAGTTTTTTCAAGTATAACACATACCCAATAAAGAAAATTATAATAACAGAAGACAGCACAGAAGGAAAAGAACTAAAGAAACTGGTTTCAAAATATAAGAATGAAAATTTTCATCTTATAATAAATGAAGAAAGGATAGGACAGCTAAAGTCCATAGATAAAGCCTATAAAGAAGTGGATACTGAATATGTATTCCATTGTGAAGATGACTGGGAATTTTTAAAAGAGGGCTTTATTGAAAAGTCTATGGAAGTAATAGAGGAAAATCCTATGATAGCCATAGTGGGACTACGTCCAAAGGAAGATTGTACTGAAATACCTTTGCTTGATGAGCCTTACTTTTCCCCTAGTGGAGAGGAATTTTTTGAAATAAGGGATCATGTATTTACATATAATCCTGGACTTAGGCGAAAGGATGTATGTGATTTATTTGGTTCCCACGAAAAGCTGGAGAATAAGTTATGGGAAGACGAACTGTGCAAGTTTTATAAGGGAAAGGGATACAGAATGGTCTCCTTTTCTGAAAGGTATGTGGAGCATATAGGAAATAAACGACACGTGCATTTTAGTAAAAGAGGGAAGAATACAGTTTTGGATTTTAAGATAGACAGGATGATAAAAAAGGTAAGGTATAACATATTGAAATTGATGGGAAAGGTAAAGTAACCTGCAGGGAAGGGAGAAGGCATGGTATATATTTTTTTAGTAATTTTATTTTTATCATATTATATATTTCGGAGAAAAAATGATCTTGTATGTCTTATGTACCATAATGTATTTAACCGGAGTATTCCTGGAATCATAGGAAAAGAAGAGTTTGAAGCACATATGGAGTATATAAGTGATATGAATACCTTTAAAATGGAGGAACTTGAAGGTTTAGACTACCATCTTCCTAAAAATTCAATACTTGTAACCTTTGATGACGGGTATATGAATAACTACACAAATGCCTTTCCGATCCTGAAAAAGTACAATATAAAGGCTACAATCTTCCTGAATACTAGATATGTAGGAAGGGATGCTTCCTACCTTGGATGGAAGGAAATAAGGGAAATGTATGAAAGTGGACTTGTAGATTTTCAGTTACACACCCATTCCCACTTTCCTACAATAAGAAAGTTTGAAATAAAGGGATTTTTTTCTGAAGACGAGGGAGATTTTGTAAAAAGGGAATATTTTACAGTATTTAATGTGAACTCAAGGGACACATATGAAGGAGAAAACGATTTTAAAAAATTTAATTTTACAGGATTACCAGTCTTTAAGATACGAAGTCAGATTGCCATAAGAGGATATAGACTTAAGGAGGACTTTTTAAAGGAATATAGAAAAATAGAAGAAAGTGAAGAGTTTTGTAAAAAGTCCAAAAAGGGAAGGAAGAAATATTTAAATGACAGGTTTAGGAGGGAAGGGGAAAAATATTTTGAAAAAGTTACAGAAGAGGAATTTAATAAAATTCTAACTTTTGAAATAACAGAAAATAAGAGGATAATTGAAGAAAATTTGGGAAAAAAGGCAGAATACCTTGCCTATCCGTGGGGACATAAATATTCGGGAAAAAGAAGGGATATAGAAGCACTTGGGATAAAGGGATTTGTCTTTACCACAGGGGGAAGAAACATAAGAAGGCTAAATTATAAAAAAATATTGAGAATTAATGGAGATGGGATAAAAGAGTACAGCAAATTTTTAAAGAAAGTAAAAAGCCTATAAATAATAAAGAAAATAGCAAGGGATAAGAATAGAGAGGTACAGGACAGATGAAAAAGTTTGAAAATAAAGATATAGAGGCAATAAAAAAGTTAAGAAAATATACAAAAAAATATTCCCTACTTATAATACTTAATATGCTTCTGGCAATGGTATCTTCTGCTGTTTCAAGTTCACCTATGGCACTTGTTAAAAGACTTTTTGACAAGGGAATAATAGGTGGAAGTGAAAAGGATATACTATATGCTGCAGGAGCTATGATAATGCTTGCGGTGGTGGGGGCAGTCCTCGTATACTGGAATACGATTTTTTCCACGATAATATCCTCATCAATTTATAAGAATATAGTGGACGATGTCTATATAAAGGTTCAAGAGATGGATATGGAGTATTTTTCAGGTACAAAGATAGGGGAGCTTATGACAAAAGTTATGAATGATCCGGGAAATATAAATACTCTCATCATTGAAACTTTCCAGATGATGTCAGAAGTATTTAGGGTTATAATTTGTTTAGGGATAGCCCTCTATGTGGATTGGAAATTGACATTAGGGGTTCTTGTTGTGGCACCGATTCTTATGACTGCTGTAAGAAAATATTCTAAAAAGCTTAAAAGTTCAGGGGAGGAAAGGCAGGAGGCCATTGGTTCCCTAAACAGCAAGCTTCAGGAAACTTTGTCAGGGATAAGGGTCATAAAGGCATTTTCCATGGAAAAGAATGAGATAAGGAGCTTTAAGAAAAGGAGCCTTGAGCTTAAAAAGGTGGAAATGAAGACAGCCAGATACAATGCAAAGTCGAGTTCCATATCTGAAGCAGTGAATTATATTATGATAGCTATATTGCTATTATTTGGTGGCTTCAGGGCAATAAGGGGGCATGAATTTACTGCCGGGGATTTTGTTACTATTGTGGGTGCTATAGCCTCCATGTACACTCCCATAAGAAGGGCTATATCCAGATATAACATCATAAACGTGAATCTTCCTTCAGTCGGTAGGGTATTTGAAATTATAGAAACCCTTCCCCAGATAGTAAATAGGGAAGACAGTATAAAATTTGAAGAATTTAAGGAAAAAATAGAGTTTAAGAATATAGAGTTTTCCTACAGGGACTCTCAGGAAAAAATATTGAAGGGTATAAGCTTGAAGGTAAACAAGGGGGAAACGGTGGCATTTGTCGGAAATTCGGGGGGAGGAAAGTCTACAATAGTAAATCTTATTCCAAGATTTTTTGATGTGAGTTCCGGAAGTATTGAAATAGATGGTATAAATATAAAGGACTATGACTTGAAGACATTGAGAAAGAAAATAGGAATTGTTCCACAGGAAACATTTCTTTTTGCAGGAACTATAATGAGTAACATAAAATATGGAAAACCTACCGCAACGATGGAAGAAATAATAGAGGCGGCACAACAGGCAAATGCTCATAAATTCATAGAAAAACTGGAAAATGGATATGAAACGGAAATAGGTGAAAGGGGGGTAAAACTCTCAGGGGGGCAAAAACAGAGAATAGCTATAGCGAGGGCAATTCTTGAAAATCCTCAAATACTTATACTGGATGAAGCTACAAGTGCCTTAGACAATGAATCTGAAAGGCTTGTTCAGGATGCACTGGAAAAACTTATGAAGGGAAAGACTACCTTTGTCATAGCCCATAGGCTGTCCACCATAGAAAACAGTGATAAGATAGCTGTAATTCAACAGGGGGAGCTGAAGGAGCTCGGAAGACATAATGAGCTGCTGGATCAGGGGGGGATATATAGCAGTCTTTACAATAAAAGTTTCAAAAACGAATAATATGTAAAAAAAAAGATAAATTTTGTAAAATTATGATATAATAAATTGAAGAAGATAAAAATTTAAAATAACCTGATACTTAAAATCTTTTTCTGATATCTTTAAAAAATAGAATTCAAGGGAAAAGATGAGGACTTAAGGGTCTTTAATGTATCAAAAAAATTTGGAGGTAAAAATGAAAAACGCAAAGAAAATATTATTATTTTTAGGGGCAGTTACGTTAATTGCATTTGGAAACTTTAATCTTACGGTTAAAAAGCCGGTGAAGGAAACTAAGGCACAGGAAAATGTAGCAGAAGGGACAGAAAATAAGGATGGAACTAAAAAGATAGATGCAGTAGCCGAAGCAGTGGACGAGTCTGCAACAACTCAGGTTCAGGAAAATAAAGTGACAGAAGTGGAAAATACCGCAGGGGCAGTAGTTCAAAATGGTCAGCAGGTACAGGCAAAACCAGCAAAAAAGAGCAGTGCTAAAAAACAGACAAAACAGACAAAGGTTCCTGTAACTGAAGTTAAGGAAAATATTCCGGCAGAAGTGGCTCCTGTAAAGGAAGCAGCACCTAAGGTGGAAACTCCTAAGGCGGAAACAAAGACAGAAACAAAAGTTAAGGTGGAGGCTCCTAAGACAGAGACAAAACAAAAAGAAAAATCCTCTTCGAGTAATTAGTCATAGGGATATGAGGAGGTAAAATGGAAGTTCTTTACAAAGTTCAGACAAGATACCTTTTCCATACCAATATTAAAATGAAGATACCTTCAGAATACGGTGACAGTGTTCTTGATGAACTGTTCGAAATAATGGAAGAGGTCAACAGGAAGTACAACTCCTATTCTGAAGGATCCTATTTTGATAGGATAAATAAAAATAATGGAAATTTTACTGATGTGGATATGGAAACTTTATGTATTTTGGAGGAGGTTATCCGATACTCCGATCTTATGAAGGGGGAATATGACATTACAATAATGCCCCTTATAAGGTTATGGGGATTTTACCGTGAAAAGGTAGAAAACATCCCTTCTCCGGAGGAAATAAATGAGGCAAAGAAACTTGTGGATTATAGGAAAATATTAGTAGATACAGAAAAAATGAAGGTTAGAATAGGTGCCGGACAGGAAATCATAACCGGCTCCTTTATAAAATCCTATGCGGTGGATAAGGTAATTGAAAAAATGAAGGAACTGGGCATAAAAAGTGCCATTGTAAATGCAGGGGGTAGTAGTATAGCCACTTTAAGCAGAGATTCTGATGATTTGTGGGAAATTGTTGTAGAAAGCCCTGAGATTGAAGGAAAAATAGAAAAAGATACCAAAGGATATCCGGTCAGGATAGAAAGTTTAAGGAAAGGTTCCTTTTGGGAACAGGATGCTTTAAATGAAAATCTAAACGAAATCTCCAATAGAGATATGTTTGACATAGGAATATCCAATGAAACTTACTCCACCTCTAATCAGATTAACACCTATCTGGAAATAAAAGGTGAAAGATACGGACATATAATCAGTCCTAAAACAGGATATGCAAGTAAAAACAGACAGATCGGAATTATTACTGAAAGGGCCTTTATTGGTGATATGATTTCAACAGGGTTGTATAATCAGACCCCTGATGAATTTAAAAGGATAATGGAAAAGCTTCAGAAGGAGTTAAAAATAGAAGGATATCTCATGGATGGAACAGGTAGAATACATTATTCATCAGGTTTTTTAAATTATATTACAGGTCTGTATTAGGAAAGCAAATAAAAATATTTATAGAATAATATGCTTTTGAGAAATTAAAAAGTACAAAAAAATCTTTTTATAACTAAAAACAAATAAAGTGGGAGAAAAGGAATTATTCATATGAAAGATATAATTAGTGAAAAAATGAAAATTAATTCGATGAAGGATTTGACAAAAAAAACAGGGTGGGAAGAAATGGAAGACCCTAAATTTTTTTATGTTCCATTATCCCAGCATATAGGCGGGATTGCAAAGGAAACAGTAAGTAAAGGGGACTATGTCTATCAGTACCAGAAAATAGGGGAGGCAGAAGGTAAAATTTCAGGGGTAATCCATTCACCAGTTTCAGGAAAGGTGGAGGATATAATAGAAAATCCTCTACCAAACGGAAAAATAGTAAAAACAATAATAATAAAAAATGATTTTAAGTATAAGAAACAGGAAAATATCCAGAGAAGGATGGAGGAAGTTGGAAGATACAGAAGGGAAGAAATCCTTGAAATGATAAAGGGTGCAGGAGTGGTTGGTGAAGGTGGAGCCCAGTTCCCGACCCATGTAAAATATGACATAGGTTATAAGAAAATAGATACTCTCATAATAAATGGTGCAGAATGCGAACCTTATCTTACAGCAGACTATGTTATTATGACATCCTTTATGGAGGAGCTTCTTAGTGGAATAAAAATAGTTGAAAAACTTATAAGACCACGTGAAATAGTAATAGGAATAGAAGAAGGCTATAGCGAAGTAGCGGAAGGCATAGCAGAATTACTGAAGGAAAGAAGGATATTTAACATAAAAGTACATCTGCTTCCTACAGCTTATCCCCAAGGGAGCGAGCTGCAGCTTATAAAGGCTGTTACAGGAAAGGAAATAAAGAAGGGCGAAATACCGTCTAATCACGGGATAATAGTAAGTAATGCAGGAACTGTAAAATCTGTATACGATGCTTATACCGAAAATAAACCCCTTGTGGAAAGAATTGTAACTATTTCAGGGGAAAAAGTAAATCAAAGGGGGAATTTCAAAATAAAGGTAGGAACTCCCCTGCTTCATATTATGGAAAAGGTGAAACCTGAACCCAATGCAAAGATTGTCTTTGGAGGACCTATGATGGGAGAAGAGGTAAGTGATCCCACAACTCCTGTAATAAAAGGGACTTCAGGAATATTGTTCTTATCAAATGAAATAGATTCCGTAAAAAGAGAAAATTGTATAGGTTGTGGATACTGTGTGGACGTATGTCCTATGGGGCTTATGCCCATGAAATTTCCAGAGCTTTACAGGTTGGAAAAATATGAAAAACTTAAAGGGGTAAATCTTGACAGTTGTATAGAATGTGGGGCATGTGAGTATGTATGTCCGTCAAGAGTCCCTTTAATAGAAGGTATAAAAAAAGGAAAAGAGAAGTTAAGAGAAATGGAGGGACTTAAGTAATGGAAAATTTAATAGTTAAAAACTATACCCCACATATAAGGGTAAAGGACAGTGTTTCTAAAGTAATGCTTGATGTGATAATAGCACTGCTCCCAGCTGTACTTGCCAGCACCCTTGTCTATGGGATGGCCCCTCTTTTGGTTGTGCTGACATCGGTATCCTCTGCTGTAGTTGCAGAATGGATATTTTCTGCCATATTTTTTAAAAAATATGACTCTATAAAGGATTTGTCGGCTGTAGTTACAGGAATACTTCTAAGCATGATGCTAGCTCCTTTTACTCCTCTTCATGTGGTGGCATTTGGCGGAGCAATGGCTGTGATTTATGGAAAACTTATATATAGCGGACTTGGAAGAAACAGGTTCAATCCTGCTGTTACAGGAAGGGAATTTATGACAGTATTTTTTGCTTCTGTCATGACATCGGGGACAATATGGTACAACCAGGAAGCTCTTATACTTGGAGATCTAAAGATATTCAGTCTAATCGGGGATTTTTCCTTTTTTAACAATCTGGATTCACTAATATTAAAACCTTCAGGGGCGATAGGTGAATATTCAGTATTACTGCTTATACTTGGGGGGGTATATCTCCTGTATAAGGATAGAATATCATGGCATATTCCTGTAATGGTGTTTACAACAGTCTTTATAGGTATGGTTATACTTAGGCTTATAGGGATAAATGCAAATCCGTCGTTGGGAGGGCTTATGCTTTGTGGAATTTTTATGGCAACAGATATGCCTACAAGTTCTTCTACCCCTTCAGGGAAAATATATTATGGGATTATGATGGGGATAGTGATAACCGTCTTCTGGATATTTGGAATAAATAACGAGGTACTTTCCTACTCTATTTTGTTGCTAAATGGATTTGTTCCTATTATAAATGATATATTTACCCCTTTACTTTTTGGTGAAGATACCGAAGAGGTACAGGGGGAAAAAATAGGAAAAGGTGTAGTTTATGGTATAGTAATTATTGCAGTGGCGATACTGGTGTCCTTTTTACACAAGTTTGGACTTGTTAAATACCTTGTGTTTATTTATATCATCTATGTAACAGTGATGCTTGCAAGATCAAAGGAAATAAAATAAAAGGATAGAAACGAGGGAAAATGGAGAAAATAAATTTAGAAGGGTCTGATGAAAGAAATAAGAAAATAATAAATATAGGCAAAGATTTATTTGTCTTCAATTCCGTTTACTTTAATTTTATTCAGAAAATGAAGAAAAAACCATACAAAATATTATACAAAGGGATTCTCCCCAAAATCATAAGGAAAAAATTTGAAAGGCATGCAGATCTTTATCAGCAGGAATATATAGGAAAATGCTGGGATAAAGTAATGGAAGCATATTTTCGGTTTATGGAGCAAGGGGGGAAAAGTCTATCTGAAGGGATACTTTTAAAAAATGAACTGAAAAATAGAAAAATAATTTGGCAATACTGGGGGACAGGATGGAACGATGATGATCTTCCTGATATTGTCAGGTTGTGTAGAAAGTCGGTAGAAAAATACAAAGGAGATTACGAGGTTATCCGCCTAAGTGATGAAAATATAAATGAGTATATAGAATTACCTGAATTTATTCAGGAAAAGAAGAAAAAGGGACAGATTCCCTTTCCCTTTTTTGCAGATATATTACGTTTGGCACTACTTTATACCTATGGGGGTGTATGGCTTGATGCCACCATATTGTTGACAGATTTCTTACCTGTAGAATATAGTGAAATGGGCTATTTTGTATTTCAGAGGGATAATTCCATAGAAAATGTAAAATATTGGGAAAAAATGAATAATGACTATTTCTCATGGAATAAAAGACACAGTGTAAATATGTTAAATAGTATCATTTTTTCACAAAGGGGAGACAGAGTAATAGGAAGTCTTCTTGATCTTATACTAGTATTTTGGCAGGAAAGGGATGAAGTTCCTCATTATTTCTTTTTTCAGATTCTGTATGACAGGTTAATGAAAAAATATATGAAGGAAAAGAGATGTAAAGTGGTGGATGATACACTTCCCCATATACTTTTTAGCTTCTGGAATGAGAAGTTTGACGAAAAAATATATAATGAAATACGGAAAAAAATAAATATGCATAAGTTGACCCATAAGCAGGTTGAAAAAAACCATATAAGGGGTTCCTTTTACGATTACTTTATAAAAAATATTCAGGAGCAGGAAAATGAGGGATAATATAGGAATAGTAACAGCCTTTTTTGACATTGGAAGGGGAGAAATAGGAAATGAGTTTCCAAGTTATCTAAAAAGGACAGTGGAGGATTATTTTAAATATTTTTCCCATTTGGCTACTTTGGAAAACGAAATGGTAATATTTACTTCCAAGGAATGGAAGAATAAAATTTTGGAAATCCGTAAGGGGAAACCGACAAGAGTTATAGTCATAAATCTCAAAAGGAAGTTTAGAAGACAGCTGGAAGTGATAGGTAAAATACAAAAAAGTGAGCATTTTAGAAGCAGAGTAAATAAAGAAATGCTGGTTAATATAGAGTACTGGTCTCCTGAATATGTGTTAATAAATAATTTAAAAACATATTTTGTAAATTATGCCATAAAAAAGGATCTTTTTAGTAGTGATATGATTTCGTGGGTTGATTTTGGATATGTACGGGAAAGAAAAGTCTTAAACGGTATAAAATGTTGGAAATTTCCATTTGACAGGGAAAAGGTACATTTTTTCACTATAAGGAAAAAATATTCCCTGAAAAAAATAGAAGATGTGTACAATTCCATATTCAATAACACTGTTTTTGTAATTGGAGGAGCAGTGGTGGCAAGCAAGAAAAAATGGAGGAAATTTTATAAACTATTAAGGGGTATTCAAAATGATCTTTTGAAGGAAAATATTATAGATGATGATCAGGGACTATATATGATGAGCATATTCAAAAATCCGGAGTTATTTAAGCTGAATTATCTTGGTAAGGATAATTGGTTTGAAGTGTTTAGAAAATATGACCAAACCTCTAAAATAAATATATTTGAAAGGATAAGAGATATGTTGAAATAGGGTATGAAGTCTTAAACTATCCGAAAGGAAAAAAGTTCATCCTATAGCCAATGTATTATAGTATTATAAAAATAATAGAAAGTGATAGAAATGAAGGACTTAAAGTTTTTGGAAAAAATAGACGGCAATGTCTTAAAACTTGAAAAGAAATTGTACCGAGGTGGAATTCCTTGGTTTTTGTTGTGTTCCAATGAAAAACGGATAATATATGTATCCACTTCCAACAGAAATCTGGAAAATTATTATAATATGCTGGATATGTATTCTGAAGGAAGGAGTATATCCCTATTTGAAAACATTTCATCAGATAAGGAGGATTTGACAGGGATTAATATTGAGCTTTTGGACATATTAAGGAACAGGAAGGAGTTTATACTTTTTCTGAACTTACAGATAACTCTTGATGTGTTTTTTGAAAAGGTGGAGATTTTGGATTTTAAGGTGGGAAATGCCTATAAAATTTCCCATATATTGGAATTTTTAACAGAAAATGGGTACGAAGTCTCCTATTTGGTGGAAAGAAAGGGGGAGTTCAGCAGAAGAGGAGATATACTTGATATTTTTCCTCCAAATATGGAAAATCCTGTAAGGCTTGAATTCTTTGATGAAGAACTGGAGAGTATAAGGGAATTTGATGTGGATTCCCAAAGATCAATAAACAGGTGGGATAAGGTAAGGATATTTGGAAATATCCTATCGGGGGACAATTATGAACTGGTGGAACTTATAGAGGAACTCAAAAGGGAGGATGTATTAATAATTGTAGAAAACGAAGAACTGCTAAATTATAAGATGGAGGAATATATACTTATAAATAGGCAAAAAGAGGGAATCTACAGGAAAAGATACGAAAACTTGAAAAAGAAAAGTCTTATAGTAGAAACTTTAAACTTTACAGAAGAACAGATAGAAACCTTTAAAAATAAAGATAAACTTGAAAAACTGTCTAAAATTAAAAATATACAGCTGTATACAAAAAACTATTCAAAAAAACGGGAAGAATATGGAAATACTTTTAAAGGAAAAGTGGACATAATAAACAGGGAACTTTTTGAAGGGTTTGTGATAGGGGATACCTTTATCCTTACGGACAGGGAGCTGGACGGCTACATATATGAGAAAAAGAGGAAGTCAAGTAAAGGGATAAAGTATAAGAAACCCAATCAGATACTTATTGATGACTATGTAATCCATGTACAGTACGGAGTTGGTATATATAAGGGAATGCAGACAATCGACGAGAGGGATTACCTAAAAATAAAATATGCAGATGAAGATATCCTTTATATACCGGTTGAAAAATTGGATAGATTAGAAAAATATATATCCTATGGGGAAGAGCCAAAGCTCTACAAACTGGGGACACGTGGATTTAAGAGAAAGAGGGATAAACTGGCTGAAGATATTAAGCAGTTTGCCCAGGAGCTTATAAGGGTTCAGGCAGAAAGACAGAGTCAGGCAGGTTTCATATACCATAAGGATACCATCTGGCAGGAGGAATTTGAATCCCTTTTCCCTTTTGAGGAAACTGAGGATCAGAAAAAGGCCATAAGGGATGTAAAAGAGGATATGGAAAGTCCTAGAATAATGGATAGGATAATATGCGGTGATGTGGGCTACGGAAAAACGGAAGTTGCCATGAGAGCAGCATTTAAGGCAATAGAAAATGGGAAACAGGTTATAATGATAGCCCCTACAACTGTTCTTGCGGAGCAGCACTATAAAAGGTTTTCCCAGAGGTTTGCAGATTATCCCGTAACAATTGAGAATCTCTCGAGACTTACCCAGGGAAAGTCTAAGGAAATACTTAAAAATATAAAAAGCGGAATAACGGATATTGTTATAGGAACCCATAGACTTCTAAGTGATGATGTGGAGTTTAAAGATCCAGGTCTACTTGTCATAGATGAGGAGCAGAAGTTCGGTGTAAAGGCAAAGGAAATGCTAAAAAAGAAAAAACATAAACTGGATGTACTCACTCTTACAGCAACCCCCATTCCAAGGACACTAAATCTTGCTCTTTTGGGAATAAGAGAAATATCCATAATAGATACTCCTCCCACAAACAGACTCCCGATCATGACAGAAGTGATAGAAGGGAGAGATGAGGAAATAAAGTTGGCAGTGTTAAAGGAACTGTCGAGGGATGGCCAGGTGTTTTACATATATAACGATGTTAGAAATATGAAATATAGGCTTAATGAGCTGAAAATGCTGTTGCCCGACTTTGTAAAGATGGATTTTATACATGGACAGCTACCACCTAAGGAAATAAAGGATAAACTTAAAAGATTTGAAGAGGGGGAGTTTGATATACTGATGGCATCCACCATAATAGAAAATGGAATAGATGTGGCAAATGCAAACACAATTCTAATTGAAAACTTTACAAATCTCGGACTTTCACAGGTATATCAGCTTAGGGGAAGGGTAGGAAGGAGCGATAGGCAGGGATATTGTTACCTTATAAAAAGGGAAAGGATTACTGCCAAAGGTAAAAAGAAGGAAAAAAGCATGTATGATGTGGAAGGAGTAAAGTCAGGAGGCTTTCAGATTTCCATGGAGGATATGAAGATACGTGGAGCAGGTGAAATATTAGGGGAGAAGCAGCATGGAACTATAGAAACCTTTGGATATGATCTTTATATAAAAATGTTAAATGACGAAATAAAGAAACAGAAGGGAGAATACAGGGAAAAGACGGAAAATGTACAGATATTATTGAAGGATAAGGGATTTATACCGGAGGAATATATAGGTCTTGAGGAACGGCTTAATATATATAAAAGGTTCGCTGTTGCAGATTCAATAAAGGAATTATCAGAACTATCAGAGGAGATAAAAGACAGGTTTGGGAAGATTCCTGAAAAAATGGAAAGTTTTATTATGAATATAAAGTTTAAAATATTTGCTGAAAAAAACAGAATTCAGAAAATAGTGGAAAAGGAAAATTTCTATGAACTGTACTATGGGGAAGAGGATGAGAAACAGGCATATATATTAAAGGAAAATATAGAAATTGAGGTCATAAGTAATGGTCTGAAGGAGGCTAATTTCAAATATAACGGGGAAGTTAAAGGGAAGGAAGTAAGAAGTGAAGAAGTTTTCACAATATATAAAGTGGAAAAAATTGAACTTCTGAACCACTTATTTTCCTTGTAGTCTGACTATTCCTGAAAATATTATCAATAAATCGGGTTACTAAAAATGTAAAAATATGATAATATATAGTATATGAAAAATTTAAATATATCTTAACAGTCTAAAGTTCTTTTTATAGGAAGATATTAGAAAAGGGGTTATATAAGCGGTTAGAATAGTTAAAATATCGGAATATGAAAGAGATTTATGATAAGTGGGATATTTTGAAAAAAAGGTGCAATACTAATGCAGCTAAATAATACGAGGAGGAAATAATGAAAAATAAAATTAAGTTAGGAATATTATCGGCACTATGTGTATTAATACTGTCATGTGGAGGAGGGACTAAGCCATCTGGAAAGGTTCTTTTTGAATCTCCTGATAAAAAGATTAAGGTATATGAGTCAGAGGTTAATAACGAAGTCCAAAGAAATCTCATGATGCAGGGGTTAAAGGAATCTGATGTACCAAAGGATCAGATGGAGGTAACAAAGCAGAACCTTATAAAAAGTATCGCATTAACAAAGGCAATGGCACTGGAAGGTAAGAGTAAGAAACTGGACAAGAATAAAATCTATACTGAAAGTATACAGCTCTCAAATGATAATGTCCTTGCTACTTTGAATGTTGCAGATCATTTAAATAAGATTACTGTTACAGATGAAGAGGCGAAAAAATATTATGATGGGAATCCATCTAACTTTACAAGACCTGATGATGTGGTAAAACTTCAGCTTGTAATAATAGCTTCAGGAGATCAGGCAAAGGCAGATGTGGCACTGAAGGAGGCTGTTGCTAATCCTAATAAGTTTGCGGATACTGTAAAGAAATATTCAGAAGCACCTAATCCAGGAACAGGTGAAACACCTGAACTTCCTCTGACTGAACTTGGAAAGAGCCACGCACCTATTGTAGAAGTTTTAAAGACAGCTCAAAAGGGTCAGGTTATAAATAAAGTTATACAGGTGGGAAATGAACTTTATGTTGTTAAGCTGCTGGATAAGGCTCCTAAAGGGGTTGTTGAATTTGATAAGGTTAAGGAGCTTATAAAGAATCAGCTGAAGGCACAGAAAAAACAGGAGGCGAATCAAAAGTATGTGGAAGAAATAGCCAACAAATATAAAATAAATTAAAAAAAATAAACCATTTTAATTAAAGGCAAATAATGTCAAACAGAAAAAGTGTAAGAATGACCTATATCAAAATAGACAGGAGGCTTGATATGAAGTTTTTGAAATTTTTATTGGTTTTAGTCCTACTGACACTTTTAACCCTGTTAGGGGGGGTTATCTTTTCAAACAAGATAATTTACAGTATGACCCGTACAAAAAATTCAGAATTTAGGAACCTGAAATACTCCATAATAGAGTCGGAAATATCCTTTGAAAACTTTGTAGTAAATGGAAAAAGCCTTGGAAGGGGCAAGGCGAAGTTGGATTTTATAAGAGAAGGCTTTTTAGGATTATCTCCTAAAGTGAAGGTAGCCTCCTTAAAGCTTGATAAAGTCGATTTTAAAGCCCTATATAGCAGACCTGATGAAAAGATAGATTCCTTCATGGGGAAGCTGGATACTCCTTCTGATGAAGAGATACTCAAGAAGACATCAGAGGAATTTGCAGGGGAATCTTCAAAGAGTTTGGAAATGCTAAAGGAGAATATGGATAAGTTTCTAAATGGAGATGTGAAGAACCAGATTACAGCTATAAATAAAATTAAGACAGATTATGGAAGCTTATCGGATTTAACGGAGAAGGCTCAGAAGGTGGTGGAACTTGATAAGGTTGTAAAGCCTGTCATAGTCCTTATTAATAGTGAAAGGGAAAATGTGGACAAGGCAGTTTCCAAGATAGAGATTGAGAGAAGCATGATGTTTTCCGGGATATCTGAAAGCCTGACAAAACTGGAAAAGCAGCTGTCCTTAAATGATGTAAATAATATGAATTCCTATATATTTCTAGATAAGGGAAAGGAAATTGCCCCTGTATTGGCAAAATCCCTAAAGACAGTGAATATAATAAGGGAAATAAAGGCTCTTCCACTGGGTATATCAGAAATAGATATGAATGATGGAGCAGTAAAGTTTAGTGGGTCAAGCGGAGAAATTCTTATAGATGAGTCTTTGAGGATATCTGTGAAGGAGAATGACGGAGTGTATGAACTAGACTATAAGGGGTCTGAAATAGCTGTTATGACCTCATATGGGGAAAAGATAAATTCAGTTATTGAGTATATTAAAGGGGATATACTGGATGGAAAGAAAGTGAAACTGGTATCCGAGTTTGTTTTTGACAAAGGGAATTTTCAGGAGATAAATAAAACTGCCCTTTCTGAGGAAGAAAAAGTACAGTTGGCTGAAAGGATAAGCAACTTAAGGGAAACTAGATATAAGGAAATTATGACTAAATACGAGGAGCAGACAAAAAATATAGAAGTTCTCATAGCAGATGTAGAGGAAAGAAAATCGAAATTGGATAAAATTCAGAAGGAACTTTTATCACTGACATCCATTACAGTTTTAGATAATGTCCCTGAAGGTACAGATACTTCTACTTCTCCGTCACAAAATAATCAGGATAGAGAAAGTCAGGAGGGGGAAAGTGAGGTTAGATAAGTTTTTAAAAATAACAAGGATAATAAAAAGAAGAACGGTGGCTAAGGAGCTGGCAGATAATGGAAATATATCAGTAAATGGAGATGAAAAAAAGTCATCTTACACTGTAAAGCAGGGAGATGTTTTGGATATAAGGTACTTTAATAAAAATATAAAGTTGAGGGTAAAGGAACTTCCTCCTGAAACTTTGAAAAAGGACTTTATAGACGAATATATAGAAATAATAGGCTAAAAATTTATTAGAGGGAAAAATGGATAAAATTTTTTAAAAAATTATCTGTTTTTCTCTTGTTTTTTAGAATAAATAAGGTATAATTATTATAGAAATAGACATTATTAGGTAAGGAGAAGCGTATGGAAATAACAGATATCAGACTTAGACTCGGTAAAGGGTCAGAAGAGGGTGGAAAGCTAAAAGCATATGTGGATATTACATTTGATGAGTGTTTTGTCATTCATGGACTGAAGATTATAGAAGGACAGAACGGACTTTTTGTTGCGATGCCTTCAAGAAGGATGCCAAATGGAGAATTCAAGGATATTGCTCATCCGATTACTCCTGAATTAAGATCAGAGTTAACAAAGGTAGTTTTAGAAACATATGAAAAGGAAAATATTGTTGCTGAATAAATGAAATTTTACACAAATTTTATTTATACTAAAAATTTTAAATGTAAAAAAGGTTATCTCCTTCTGATGTCAGAGGTTATAACCTTTTCTATATTACGCTATTTTTTAGATTTTTTTCTATTTGCTATCCCTAAAAGGAAGGTACATTAGATACATGATAAATAACATTGTAGAAATAAGAACTGTAATATAGAGGCTAAAAGGCCTTATAAAACTTACAAGATCAGCTATATAGTATTTTAAAAACATAGCATTCACATCAAAGAACATATTGTATACTGCAGCATATATAAAAAGCCCGATAAGGGATATGCTTGAAAGTATATACCCTCTATAATTAATTTTTTCCTTTAAATATACAAATCCGTAAATTACTGCCACAAATTCAAGGGCATGAGTAATCATGAAAATATATACATAAAAGGGATTGTAATAAACCTTAACCCCTGGAAGTACAAGGGCGAAAGCTGCTCCGAAGCTAAGGAAGTAAGTAAGGTTAAATAAAAACCTCGTTTTAAATATAAGGTAAAGCCCTGCAGCTATTGCAGCAAAGTTGCATAAATGTATGGGAAATACATTGTATATGGGTTCATGCTCACTTACTACCCTATAAATTGAGTCAAACAGTTTAAACCCCAGTATAAGAAACCCTAGAAAGGTTCCGTAGTTCTCTTTATCCATATTTTTAAAAAATTTCGGGATAGTAAGCAATAGACAACTAAATCCCACAGATGCCACAAAGGTATAAATATGAATCTGACTAAAGTAGTAGAAGGTTGTTGCTTCAGGTTTCAAATAATATCACTCCCCATTCTATATTTTCTTTTTACAGCTATTTTTGGTATAATATACACCATTTGGTGAAAAAAAGCAAGAAGGGAAGAGAAATATTAAAAATTGATAAAATTAATAAAATATGGTATAATTATTGTAAAAAATAAGGGAGAAAAGGTTATGGCTATAAAAAAAATTAGAAAAGCGGTAATACCAGCAGCAGGTCTAGGGACAAGGGTTCTGCCTGCTACAAAGGCACAGCCGAAGGAAATGCTTGTAATAGTTGATAAGCCTGCCCTCCAGTATCTTGTAGAAGAGCTTGTTGCATCAGGTATTGAAGAAATATTAATAGTTACAGGGAGAAACAAGACATCGATAGAAAATCATTTTGATTATTCATATGAGCTTGAAAAGACATTGGAGGAAAAGGGAAAAAAGGATCTATTGAAGGTAGTTGATGATATATCCAACCTCTCCAATATTTATTATGTCAGACAGAAGAATCCTCTTGGATTAGGACATGCCATAAGCTGTGCAGAGGCATTTGTGGGGGACGACCCCTTCGTAGTCCTGTTGGGAGATGACATAATCTACACTGATAAGGAGAAGGGGGAAATCCCTGTAACAAGACAGCTTATGGATAAATATGAATCCCTTGGAGGAGGCACTATACTGGGAGTTCAGGAAGTTCCCCAGAATGAAGTGGATAAATATGGAATAGTTGCCCCCTTAAAACAGCTGGATACAAATACTGTGGAAGTGGAAAACTTCGTGGAAAAACCATCTATTACAGAGGCACCCAGTAGAATGGCGGCACTTGGAAGATATATTCTTGAGCCGGGGATATTTAAATATCTGAAGGGGATAAAGCCTGGAAAAGGGGGAGAAATACAGCTCACGGATGCCATACTTGCCATGAAGGAGGATGGAAATAGGCTATATGCCTATAACTTTAAGGGGCTTCGTTACGATACAGGAGATAAGTTTGGAATGTTTGTGGCAAATGTGGAGTTTGGACTAAGGCATCCTGAGCTTAAGGAAAGGGCAAGGGAGTATTTGAAGGAGTTTATTGGAAGGTTGTAAATAATAAAGAAAAATGATATAATTAATAAAAGTTATAATTTTTAAATTATAAAAAGATTTCTAAAGTGGGGAAATTTATGAAGCTGAATAAAAGTGATGGAATCAGGATACTATATATAATAATCCTTTATCTGGTGTATAATTTTCTGTTGGATAGTTTTGGATATAAAGTAAAATATTTAACACACTTTTTATTTGTAGTATTTATATTTGTAAAGTTTATTTTTGGGCAACTTGATTTTTATGCAGAAAGATTCCGTTTAAAGGATATATTTATAAATTTAGGGATAGATTTTGTATTTTCCTTTATAATATTTTCCTTCTTGAAGAGATGGAACATATTCCTTGTGTTTTCTATAATTTTTTTATTGCAGACAATATTTAGGAGGATAGTCTGCTTAAGATATGTAAAAAAAAGAAATGTCCTTATATTTGGTTCCAACCATATAAGAAATAATGTTCAGGAGGATCTCATAAATAATCTTGATTATAATTATGTGGGATATATTTCTAACAACAGGAGCAGAGCTACCAGGTATCTGTTGGGGAAATATGAAAAAATGGAAGATATTATTAGGGAAAAGGAAATAGATACATTAGTAATCGTAAAGAATATAAAAAGTGAAGACTTTAAGATATATCTGAAAAGACTGTTTGATTTAAAAATAAACGGTTTAAAGGTAATAAGTTATGAAGAATTTAATGAAAGTATTCAGAAACGTATAGATATAAATCAGATTGACGAGGAATGGCTTCTAGAATCAAATGGGTTTGATATACTGAGTAATGAAAGTCAAAGAAATGTCAAACGGGCATTGGATTTATTTATAGCCTTTATACTTCTTGTACTTACAATACCCATATGGATTGTTACAGCTATTATAATAAAACTTGAATCTCCCGGACCTATAATATTTAAGCAGGTCCGTATAGGAGAAAATATGAAAAAGTTCAAAATATACAAGTTTAGAAGCATGAAGGTTCATGATCCTGCGAAGCATCCTAAATATACAGAAAATAATGATGACAGGGTAACCAGGTTTGGAAAATTTATGAGAAAGACTAGAATTGATGAACTTCCACAGTTATGGAACATTATAAAGGGAACCATGAGTTTTGTGGGACCTAGACCCGAATGGGATCTTCTTGTGGAAGAATACAAAAAGGAAGTTCCCTACTATAATTTGAGACATATGATAAAACCAGGAATAACAGGTTGGGCTCAAGTCATGTTTCCTTATGGGGAATGTATAGAGGATGCCAAAAGGAAACTGGAATATGATTTATATTATTTAAAGCACCAGGATTTAATAATGGATGTGCTGATTATAATGAAGACAGCAAAGATAGTAATTTTTGGAAAAGGGAAATAAATGAAAAAATATAGTTACAGGAGGAATTAATTATGAAAGGGATTATTCTTGCAGGAGGAAGCGGTACAAGACTTTATCCACTTACAAAGGCGATATCTAAACAGATAATGCCCATATATGATAAGCCGATGATTTACTATCCTTTATCAGTATTGATGTTATCAAATATAAGGGAAATATTAATAATATCCACACCTAGAGATTTGCCTGTATTTAAAGAACTTCTTGGAGATGGGAGCCAGTTGGGATTAAAATTGGAATATAAAGTTCAGGAGCATCCAAATGGACTGGCGGAAGCTTTCATAATAGGGGAAGAGTTTATAGGGGATGATAATGTGGCTCTTATTCTTGGGGATAATGTATTTTATGGAAGCGGATTTTCAGGATTGGTGGAAGAGGCTTCCAAACTGACAGAAGGAGCTATAATATTTGGGTATCCTGTAAAGGATCCAAGAGCCTATGGAGTTGTGGAGTTTGATGAAACAGGAAGAGCTGTTTCTCTAGAGGAAAAGCCTGAAGAGCCTAGATCAAATTATGCTATACCGGGTCTTTACTATTATGACAATGATGTGATAAAAATAGCGAAATCCATAAAACCTTCAGCAAGGGGAGAACTCGAAATAACAACCGTTAATGAAAAATATCTGGAAATGAATAAACTAAAGGTAAAAAATCTTGGAAGAGGAACTGCCTGGCTTGATACAGGGACACACGATGCCCTTTTAGAAGCGGCAAATTATGTGGAGGCGATTCAGAAAAGGCAAGGGTTCTATATTGCCTGCATAGAAGAAATAGCCTATATGAAAGGTTGGATAACTAAAGAAAATCTTGAAGAATTGGCTAAATCTTTGATGAAGACTGAATATGGGGAGTATTTAGTTGATTTGCTGAAATAAAAAAGAAAGAGGTTAAAATGAAATTATTAAAATACAAAGATTTAATATTAGAGTTAGTTTTAAGAGATATAAAAGTAAAATATAAAAAATCAGTTTTGGGGATATTATGGAGTGTTTTAAATCCTCTATTAATGATGATAGTACTATCAATTGTTTTTTCAGAAATTTTTAAATCAACAACGAAAAATTTTCCGTTGTATCTGATAACAGGTCAAATAATTTTTAATTTTTTTTCTGAAGCAACAAGTGTATCAATGTTGTCAATAATTGGAAATGGGGGGTTAATAAAAAAAGTATATTTACCTAAATATATATTTCCATTGTCTAAAACATTGTTTGGATTGGTGAATTTGACCTTTTCTTTAATTGCGGTTTTTATGGTTGTGTTGTTTACAGGTCAAAAAATAAGCATAACTATCGTGTTTATACCGTTACTGTTTGTTTACGTTACGATATTTAGTTTAGGGATAGGATTTATTTTATCGAGTACTGCTGTATTTTTTAGGGATATGCTACATTTATTTGGAGTACTACTAGTTGTTTGGAATTATCTAACACCAGTATTTTATCCAATAGAAATAATACCAGAAAAATATAAAGTGTTTATCAATTTGAATCCTATGACATATTATGTGGGCTATTTTAGAAAGATATTATTATATAATGAAATACCTGATTTAGCTTTGAATTTAACTTGTTTTTTTATGGCAACGGGTTCACTAATTATAGGAATATTAGTATTTAGAAAAAATCAAAATAAATTTATTTTATATATATAGAGAGAAGGAAAATTTGATTTATGATAGAATTAAAAAACATAAGTTTGAGATATAATCTGAATAAAGAAAAAGTGCTTTCTTTAAAGGAATATTTAATTAAATTTTTAAAAAAAGACTTACATTATGAAGAATTTTGGGCATTAAAAGATGTTAGTTTAAAGATAAACAAAGGAGAAGTTATAGGGATTGTAGGGTATAATGGAGCAGGGAAAAGTACGCTACTAAAAATTATCTCTAAAATAATAGAGCCTACAAAAGGTGAAGTTACCATAAATGGAACAATATCCCCTTTAATAGAGTTGGGAACGGGATTTGACTTTGAATTAACAGCAAGAGAAAATGTATTTTTGAATGGATATATTTTAGGACACAGTAAAAAATTTTTGCAAGAACATTTTGACCAAATAGTTGATTTTGCAGAAATAAAAGAATTTATAGATGTACCATTAAAAAACTTTTCGTCAGGAATGATTGCCAGATTAGGTTTTTCTATTTCAACAATAGTAAAGCCGGACATATTGATAGTAGATGAAATTTTGTCTGTTGGAGACTTTAAATTTCAGAAAAAAAGTTTAAATAAAATAAAAGAAATGATGGAAAATGGGACAACAGTTTTGATGGTATCACATTCTATAGATCAAATAGAAAAAATGTGTAATAGAGTAGTTTGGCTTGAAAACGGAACAGTAAAAAAAATAGGATTAACAAAAGAAATCTGTGAAGAGTATAAGAATAGTTAATTTTAGGAGGAAAATAGATAATGAAAATATTGGTAACGGGAGCAAACGGATATATTGGAAAAAATACAGTTAATTGGTTACTTAATAATGGTTATGAAGTTTTAGCTATGGATATAAAATTGGATAGAGTAGATGATAGAGCTGAAAAATTAGAAATAAATATATTTGAAAATGTAGAACAAATAACAGAAAAATTAAAAGATATAGATACATGCATTCATTTTGCATGGAGAAATGGATTTGTACATAATTCATTAACTCACCTTGAAGATATATCTCTTCACTATAAATTTTTAGAAAATCTATCAAAAAAAGGTATTAAAAATATAAATGTAATAGGAACAATGCATGAAATAGGATATTGGGAGGGGGAAGTTGACGAAGATACTCCAACCAATCCAATTTCATTGTATGGAATAGCAAAAAATAGTTTAAGACAAGCGTTAAAAATATTAGAAAAAGATGGAAAAATATTTTTGAAATGGCTTAGGGTGTATTATATTCAAGGTGATGACAGAAGTAATAATTCTATTTTTTCAAAAATTTTGCAAAAGGAAGAGGAAGGGGCGGAAAAATTTCCATTTACCACAGGAAAAAATAAATATGATTTTATACACATAGATGAGTTGTCAGAAATGATAGCAAAATCTTCAATTCAGATAAAAGAAAACGGGATAATTAATTGTTGTTCTGGAAAAGCTATAAGTTTAAAAGATAAAGTTGAAAGCTTTTTAGCTGAAAATAATCTAAAAATAAAGCTAGAATATGGAGCTTTTCCAGATAGGGAATATGATTCACCAGAAATCTGGGGAAATAATAAAAAAATAGAAAAAATAATATTAGGAGAAAAATAATGAAGAGAGTAGCTATATATTTCTTTTATGACAAAGATGGTGTAGTTGATAAATATGTAAATTGTTTTTTAGAAGACTTTAAAAAAAATTTAGATAGACTAATAGTTGTTTGTAATGGGAAATTAACTCCGGAGGGAAGAGCAGAATTTTCCAAATTTACTGATGAGATAATAACAAGGGAAAATAGGGGCTTTGATGTTTGGGCATATAAAGAAGGAATAGAGTATATCGGTTGGGATAATTTAAAAAATTATGACGAATTAATAATGCTAAATATGACTATAATGGGACCTGTCTATCAATTTAAAGAAATGTTTGATATAATGTCTGAAAGGAAAGAGTTAGATTTTTGGGGAATAACAAAATTTCATAAATATGATGGAGATCCATGGGGATTGATAGAGTATGGTTATATTCCAGAACATATACAATCTCATTTTATAGCAGTAAGAAATTCAATGTTTACAAGTTATGAATTTAAACAACATTGGGAAAAAATGCGAGAGATTAATACATATTTTGAAAGTATATCATATCATGAAGCTATATTTACAAAGAAATTTAATGATAAAGGCTTTAAATTCGATACATATATAAATAGTGATGATTTAAAAGATTTTACAAATCATCCAATAATAGATTATCCTAAAGAACTAATAGAAAATAAAAGATGTCCTATATTTAAAAGAAGATCATTTTTTCATTTTTATGAAGATTTTTTGACAAGAAGTATGGGGAGACAATCGTTAAAGCTACATAACTATTTAAAAGATTATACAGATTATGATATTGATTTGATATGGGATAATCTATTAAGAACAGAAAATATGTATGATATAAAAAATGCACTTCACTTAAATTATAGTTTGTCAAGCGAATATGTTATAAAAAAATCAGAAAAAAATTCAAAAATAGCATTATTTTTTCATATTTATTTTGAGGATTTGATAGATGAATGCTATGAATATGCAAAAAATATGCCAGAAAATGCAGATATATTTGTAACAACAAGTAGTGAAGATAAAAAAGAAAAAATAGAAAAGAAATTTTCTAATTTGAAAAATAAAGTTGATGTAAAAGCAATAGAAAATAGAGGAAGAGATGTAAGTGCGTTTTTGGTTCCTAATAGAGAAGAAATTTTAAAATATGATATTGCTTGTTTTGTACATGATAAAAAAACAAAACAGTTGAAACCAGAAATTAAGGGAGAAGATTTTAAATATAGATGCTTGGAAAATACTTTAGGTAGTAGAGCTTTTGTTGATAATGTAATAAATCTATTTGAAGAAAATCCTAGACTAGGATTGTTATCTCCACCACTGCCAAATCATGCTAATTTTTATGGGATTTTAGGAAGAGAATGGGGACCAAACTTTGAAATAACTCAAAAATTTCTAGAAGAAATGGGAATAAAAGCAGTAATGGATCCATATAAACCATCAGTTGCTCCATATGGAACAATGTTTTGGTTTAGACCAAAAGCATTTATAAAATTGTTAAGTAAAGAATGGAAATATGATGATTTTCCTCCTGAACCAAATGCAATAGATGGAACTTTATTGCATGCAATAGAGAGAGCTTATCCTTTTTTTGCACAAAGTTCAGGGTTCTATTCTGCAAATATATTAAATGACGAATTTACAAAAATAGAAATAACTAATTTGAATTTTATGTTATCATCTCTTAATAAGGTGCTTTATACAAGTAAATTGTTTGATTATCACGGAGTTCAGCAAACACTTTTACAAGCAATAAATAATACACTTATAGGAAACTTTGGTACTAAAAAAATTGTAAAAAGAGCGATAGTTTCTAAATTGCCAACAAGAGTTAGAAACACTTTGATAAAAGTTAAAAATAAAATGAGAAGAAAATAAGGAGACTTGCTATGAAAATAATAGGCATTATCCCTGCTAGATATGAGTCAACAAGGTTTCCTGGGAAACCTCTAGTTGATATTTTGGGGCATCCTATGATTTATAGGGTATATACACAAGCAGTGAAAGTAAAAGAGTTAGATAAAGTTTATGTTGCAACAGATGATATTAGAATAGAAGAAGTTTGTAAATTGTATGACATACCAGTAATTATGACTTCAAAAGAACATTCAAATGGTTCCGAGAGGTTGTGTGAAGTAGCACATAATATAGAGGCAGATATATATGTAACAATACAAGGAGATGAACCACTTTTGGAGCCTAAAACAATATCTAAAGTTTTAGAAGTATTGCTGTCAAATATCGATGAGGTAGGGTGTGCTACATTAAAAATACCTTATTCTAATCCGATAGATGTAATAAACTCAACTACTCCAAAAGTTGTAAATGATTTAAATGATAATATATTATTATTTACAAGATCACCAATTCCATATCCAAAAGCTAATTTGGATTATGTTATTTATAAACCAATAGGAGTTTATGCTTTTAAAAGAGAGATTTTGTTGAAATACAATGATTTGGAAAAAGGGCCATTAGAAAAAGCGGAAGATATAGAATTATTAAGATTTATTGAAAATGGAATAAAAGTAAAAATAGGAATAACTGATTCAGAAACAGTAGCAGTGGATACTCCTAAAGATTTGGAAAGAGTAATAAACATACTAAAAAATAGAAATTCAATTTAGAACAGGAGATTTTATGAAGATACTTTTTTTTATAGAACCTTTGATTTCAAGAGATAATCCATATTGGCAAGGATACTTTCTTTTTCATCATATAAATATAATAATAAAATCTTTAGAAAAAGAAGAAAATAAATTTTACTTTGCTTCGAATGATGCCATTTTAGAAACAATTGAATATACAGAATATAAAAATAAAATAGAGAAAACTTTTTTATTTTCTCAAAAAGAATTGAAGAAGTATTCATTTTCAACATTAGAAATAGAAAAAGATTTTTACAACGAAACCTTTTCAAATAATGATATTGAGTATTATAAAAAAGTAATGTTGGATAAATTTGATAACGAAACATTTGATTTAATAATATCTTTTTCTCCGGTACCTTATTTAAAAGAATTATATCCAGAGGCATTAGTTTTAAATTATGAGTTTGGGGTATTTTCACGAGAACCGTTTCCTATTACTTTTTTTCTTGATCCTATAGGACCAGGAGGTTATTCTTATATAAGAAAATTCCATAAAAAAATACTAAAGAAAATAAAATTAACACAAAAAGAAGAAAAAAATTTTTTAGAATTTCTAGAACAAATAAAAAATATTGTTTTAAAAGAAAATCCGTTTGAAGTAAAAATAAAAAAATTAAAAGAAAAATATGATTATTTAGTTCTTCTTCCTTTGCAAGGGAGTAATTTTTATTTGTTTGATCCTAAAAAAGATTATAGAACTCAATTTGAATACTTAGAAGATGTTCTTATAGAAACTTCTAAAAATGATAATGTCGGTATTATAGTAACAGAGCATCCTAGTGAAAAGTTTTTAAATAGTGAAAATTTAAAGTATTTTAGAAAAAACTATCCTAATTTTATATACATTGATAGAATGGAAGAAAATTCAGGAATTTCACAATTACTTTTACCATATGTTGATGCTGTTATAAATGTATCTTCAACAATAGGATTCCATACATTGTTATGGAATAAAAAATTAATAACTTTAGGGAAAACACACCTATTAGAATTTTCAGATTCAGATAGTGTGTCTAAGTTAGAAGAGACTTTGAAGCAGAAAGTTGACTTTAGTAAAAAAATTAAGTTGCTATATTGGATAATAATAAATTATGCTATTCCAGAAGATTATATAAAAAACAAAGAATGGTTAGAAAAATTTATAAAAGTAGGAATAGAGAATAAAAATAATTTATCTGAATTTTATAATCCGATAGAAACACCAGAAGTATACTAT
>JBGXYD010000043.1:0-9785 GCA_041815005.1 Leptotrichia sp.
GTGACTTTTTTTCAATTTTATGGTATTATTATGTGACATGGTAAGAATCCTTTCTAAGTTTTTGTGATAGATTATTTAGAATTTAATTCTTACCATGTTTTTTATCTTTTTTCAAGTGTTGCACTTCATTATACAATACACTGAAAAAATAAAATTGTAAAAAACAAAAAAAATAGTTGACAAATTCTGTTAAAAGTGATAATATAATTCTTGTCTGAAAGAAAAGATGAAAAGTTGATTTTGTATGACGGTGTATAGCGCAGCTCGGTAGCGCACCTGCCTTGGGAGCAGGGGGTCGTAGGTTCAAATCCTACTACACCGACCATGATGGATATGCGGGAGTAGCTCAGTTGGTAGAGCGTCAGCCTTCCAAGCTGAATGTCGCGAGTTCGACCCTCGTCTCCCGCTCCATTTTTTTAAAGACCGTAGACTGGAATTATAAACTATAACATATTATGGTGGGCGTAGTTCAGTTGGTAGAGCGCCAGTTTGTGGCACTGGTTGTCGCGGGTTCAAATCCCGTCGGTCACCCCATATTACGAGCCATTAGCTCAGTCGGTAGAGCACATGACTTTTAATCATGGTGTCACTGGTTCGATTCCAGTATGGCTCACCATTCAAACTTAAAGTTTATCAAAGATAAAAGTATCTATGCGAGAGTGGCGAAATTGGTATACGCACTAGACTTAGGATCTAGCGCCTCCGGCATGTGGGTTCGAGTCCCACCTTTCGCACCATATTTTAAATAATATTAGATTTATATATAGAATATTAGAAGTGAAAATATCCTGATTTGTGATATTCGTAGCAATTTAAATACCTAATTTACAAGAGCATATCTACCATAATGTGCTCTTTTTTTATAAATATCAAGGAGGTTTTAAAATGGAGTATTTAAAACAGAAAATATTAAAGGATGGTAAAATAAAAGAAGGTGGAATTTTAAAGGTGGATTCCTTCTTAAATCATCAAATTGATATTGAATGCTTAAATGAGATAGGTAAGGAATTTAAAAAGAGGTTTTCTGATGTGAAAGTTACTAAAATATTGACGATAGAGGCTTCCGGTATTGCGATAGCTGTAATAGCAGCTCAGTACTTTAATGTTCCTGTAGTGTTTGCAAAAAAGTTTGAAAGCAAAAATCTAGATGCAACTACTTATGAAAGCGAAGTTTACTCTTATACAAAAGGTAAAAGCTATAAGATACGGGTATCCCAGAATTATATAGATAAAGATGATAAAATACTTATAATTGATGATTTTCTGGCAAATGGATCAGCAGCATTGGGACTTGCACAACTGGTAGAAAATGCAGGGGCATATCTTTCGGGGGTTGGTATTGTCATTGAAAAGTATTTTCAGGAGGGTGGAAAAAAGTTAAGGGAAAAAAATATAAACCTCCATTCCTTAGCAAGGGTCGAATTTGATAAAGATGATAAAATTATTTTCAGATAATTTTTAGCAGGTTATATTAACAAGGCTGTCGAATAAGGTAGATAATAAAAAAACTGTATTTACGGTTTTAAATAAAAGCCGTAAAATAAAAATAAGAAAAGACTTCACAACTAAGTAAAGTCTTTATCTTAAGGAAGTTATTTGAAGAAAAAAGTTATTTATTACAAGTAATTTTTTAATCTACCTATATGATAAAGGAATAAACTTAGAAATTGATTATAATTTCATATTAAATATAATAGAGTGAGAATAAAATGAAAAATATAAAAATGGTATATCAATATGATGGCAGTAAGTTTTATGGTTTTCAACGGCAAAATGGATTAAAAACCGTACAGGGGGAAATTGAAAAGTTTTTTTTTCAGAGGTTTTCCCAGAAGGTGAATATTATTTCAGCAGGCAGAACGGATAAGGGGGTTCATGCACTAGGGCAAGTATCCAATTTTGCCATGGAAGAAAATATTCCTTTAGAAACCATAAAAAATCAGATGAACAGACAACTTTATAAGGAAATCCGAATTTTATCTGTTGATGAAGTTCCTGAAGGATTTAATGCAAGATTTGATGCGGTGGACAGAACTTATTTATATATAATGAAGGAGGCAGGGGATATAACTCCTTTTGAAGCAGACTATGTTTCTAAAATAAAAGGTAGACTGGATGTGGAACAATTTCGTGAAATAATGGACATATTTATTGGAAAACATGATTTTAAAAGTTTTATGAAAAGGGATAAGGCATTTAGGAATACTACAAGGGAAATATATAATATAAAGTGTAGCTATGATGAATTCACAAAAAGAACTAGTATAACAGTACGCGGAAGCTCTTTTCTTAAGACAATGGTACGTATAATGATAGGTTCTGCCTTAGCAGTGTATTTTGGGGAGAAGGGACAGGACTATATAAAAAGAAAGATGGAGTTTCCAGATGAATATGGTGAAAAAATACTTGCTCCCTCTGAAGGCCTTTACCTTTATAAAGTAAACTACGGAGGGAATAAGGATGACACAGGGGAGAGATTTTTAGATGGATTATAGGGCAGGGACCAATATGGATTTTAGAAAAGACGATTTTTATATAAAGGAACTTGATGTAAAAAAGGATTTACAGCTTATGGAGGACATAGTTTCCTATGAAGATAAGGTTTTTGGGGAAGGTGCCATAGGAAAATGGAATATAAAGCCCTTTGTAAAATATGGAAAGGTTTTTGTAGTGGTGAAGCTATTGAAGGATGAAGAAGGAAAAATAAGAGAAAAGCTGGTTTCCGTAGTAGAGGTTCTTAGTAGTTTTAATTATACAACTTCCTATATTTACGGTGTTTTTACTGTTTCTGAATATGAGGGTCAGGGGCACGCCGGAAGGCTTCTTAAACATGTACTGAAATATTTAACTAATGGAAATGTTACAGAAGTTGAACTGACTGTAGATATAAATAATGTACGTGCCCAAAAATTATATGGAAGATTTGGTTTTAAGGTTGTAGAAAGATTGGATAATGAATACGGTACGGGTGTTCATAGATATCTGATGAGATATAAAAAAATACTTTGACTATTAAATAAAAAAAAAAAATTGACATTAATAACAAAACATTATAAAATTACAATGAGTACAAAATAACAGTTTAAGATTGAAATTATTATGGAACTGTAAAGAAATAGGAAGGGGAGTGTAAAAATGAATGTAGGGGAATATTTAAAGGAAAATGGGATAAAACCATCCATTCAAAGGATAAAGATATTTCAATATTTATTGGATAATCATACACATCCTACAGTTGATGATATATTTCAAAGTCTGCTGGCTGAAATTCCTACGTTATCAAAGACGACAGTATACAACACTCTTAATATCTTTGTTGATAGCAATATCGTACATGAAGTAATTATAGAGGATAATGAAGTAAGGTATGATGTCGTAACGGGGACACATGGGCACTTTAAATGTACCTCCTGTGGAGAGATTGCTGATTTTGACATTGACCTCTCCAAGATGGATTTAAGGAAACTGGGAAATGTTGAAATAGAAGAAACACATTTTTATTTAAAAGGTATCTGTTCCAAATGTAAGGATATAAAAAAGCTAAAGAACTGATACCAAGGGGGAAAATTTTAAAATATTAAGAAGAATGGAGCTGAGTTTGAGATGAAATTATCAAAGGATCTGGAAAAGGAACTGAACAGACAGTTAAATATGGAACTTGCTGCAGCCTATCAGTATCAGGCAATGTCTGCTCACTTTCAATATATTGGACTAGACGGTTTTGCAAAATGGATGAATGGTCACGCTGTTGAGGAAAAGGAGCATGCCCAGAAATTTTATGACTATATTTTACTTAGGGGAGGGAAAATAGAACTGGAAGTCCTTGAGGCACCAAAGGGAAATTTTTCCACAATTTTAGAAGTATTTAATGATGCAATGCACCATGAGCAGAAAGTAACAGAGTCGATTGAAAAAATATATGCTTTGGCACGTAGCCTTGGAGATTATGGAGCAGAAAACTTCCTAAACTGGTTTGTAACTGAGCAGGAAGAGGAAGAAGACTTGTTTAACACGATTATAACTAAGCTAAATCTATTTAAAGTTGATGAAAATACAGCTGCCTTATATGAATTTGACGAGGCCTTAGGAAAAAGGGAAGATTAGTAATTGAAAAATTTTTGTGATAAATTGATTTTATTTTATATACTTTAGGTTGAAAAACATTTATAATATATATTTTTGGAGGGAAAGAAATGAAAAAATACGTTTGTATAGTATGTGGATATGTTTATGATCCGGAAATTGGAGATCCAGACAGTGGAGTGGAACCAGGAACATCTTTTGAAGATTTACCTGAAGACTGGTTATGTCCGTTATGTGCGGTAGGAAAAGATCAGTTTGAAGAACTGGCATAATTATACAATAAGAATTAGGATAAATAGGATGTTATAGGACAAGGGCAAGGAAACTGCTCAGCCTTTACATCCTATTTTGATTTTTATTATATTTTCTGATATTATGTTAGTATAAGAAGTTGAATATCTATTAGGAGGTTTTGACATGAGTTATTATGAAAAGTCACTCAAGTTACATAGTGAAAATAGAGGGAAACTGGAAGTGATATGCAAGGTACCCCTTGAAACTAAAGAGGATCTTAGTGTGGCTTATACTCCTGGGGTGGCACAGCCCTGTAAAGAAATAAAGGCTGACAGAAAAAAGATCTACGAGTATACGACAAAGGGAAATACGGTGGCAGTCATAACTGATGGCTCAGCTGTTCTGGGGCTAGGAAATATAGGATCTGAAGCGGCAGTACCTGTAATGGAAGGGAAGGCGGTATTGTTTAAAAGGTTTGCAGGGATAGACGCCCTTCCGATATGTGTCAGGACACAGGATAGTAAAGAATTTATAGATATTGTGTCCAATATCTGTGCTACTTTTGGTGGAATAAACTTAGAGGATATTTCTGCACCGAGATGTTTTGAGATAGAAGAAGAACTTCAAAAAAGACTTGATATTCCTGTATTTCATGATGATCAGCATGGAACAGCGATAGTGGTAATGGCGGCTTTAATAAATGCACTAAAGCTGGTGGGAAAAAAGCTGGAAGATGTCAAGATTACAGTGAGCGGATCAGGGGCGGCAGGAACAGCCATCATTAAGATTCTTTTAAGTTCGGGTGCAAAAAATATAATAGTTTCTGATATACATGGAATATTAAATAGGGAAGATAAAGGAATAACCGGAAATAGGATTGAGCTGGCCAAAATAACAAATAACGGACTTCTCAAAGGTGGATTGTCAGAAGCGATAAAGGGTGCGGATGTATTTATTGGGGTGTCGGCTTCTGGAATAGTATCAACAGAAATGATTGAATCCATGAATAGGGATGCGATAGTATTTGCTATGGCAAACCCTGAACCCGAAATTTATCCGGCAGAAGCAAAAAAAGGAGGTGCTGTCATAGTAGGAACAGGACGTTCAGATTTTCCAAATCAAATAAATAATGTTCTTGCATTTCCAGGAATATTTAGGGGAGCTCTTGATGCGGGAGCAAAAAGAATAACAGAAGGTATGAAGATGGCAGCAGCCTTTGCATTGTCAAATACCATAAAAGATGAAGAATTATCAGAGGAATATATAATTCCTGATATATTTCATCCTGGAATTTCTTATGTTGTGGCTAAAGCTGTAAGAAAGGCATGGGAGGAAGAAAACAATGGATAAAAAATATCGTATAGAAAAAGATACGATGGGGGAAGTTAAAATAGAAGCTGAAAAACTATGGGGGGCACAGACACAGAGAAGTCTTGAAAACTTTAAGATAGGAATTGAAAAGATGCCCATTGAGGTAATATATGCCCTTGCCTTGCTCAAGAAGGGGGCTGCCCTTGTCAATATGGAGTTAGGGGTACTAGAAGAGGAAAAAGCCCAGTTGATCTCAGAGGTGTGTGATGAGATACTGGAAGGGAAACATGATATGGAATTTCCCCTTTCATTATGGCAGACAGGGTCAGGAACTCAGACAAATATGAACTTAAATGAAGTGATTGCCAATAGGGGGGGGCAACTGAATGGCAGTATTAAAATACATCCAAATGATGATGTAAATAAGGGTCAGAGCTCCAATGACCTTTTTCCTTCAGCGATGCACATTTCTGCAGTCCTTGAAATAGAAGTGAGGCTTTTACCTGTATTGAAAAAGCTGGAAGAAACTTTTGAAGGGAAGTCTCTTGAATATATGGATATAATAAAAATGGGAAGAACCCATTTGCAGGATGCGGTCCCCCTTACGCTCGGACAGGAAATAAGCGGGTGGTGCAGTATGGTGACACAAGGAAGAAAAATGATAGAGTCATCTTTGCTATATTTGAGGGAGATCGCTATTGGGGGAACAGCAGTGGGAACAGGACTGAATACCCACGAGAAATTTTCTGAAAAGGTAGCCGATATAATAAGCAGTCTGACAGGTACAAGGTTTGTGTCGGCTCCCAATAAATTTCATGCTCTTACAGGGAAAGATGCCCTTTCCTATTCCCATGGTAGCTTAAAAAGCCTAGCTTCCAACCTTTTCAAAATAGCAAATGATGTGAGAATGCTGGCAAGTGGACCTAGAAGTGGAATAGGGGAAATAATTATTCCCGAAAATGAACCCGGAAGTTCAATAATGCCCGGAAAAGTAAATCCTACACAATCGGAAGCCTTGACAATGGTGTGTACCCAAGTTATGGCAAATGATACGGCAATTACAATAGGATCATCTCAGGGACATTATCAGCTGAATGTATTCATGCCTTTAATAATTTACAATTTTCTCCAGTCTGTAAGGCTTCTTGCAGATTCTGCAGAAAGTTTCAATAGAAACTGTGCTGTTGGAATAAAGCCAAATAGAGAAGTTATACAGAGAAACCTTGAAAATTCATTGATGTCGATAACGGTTTTAAGTCCTCATATAGGATATGAAAAAGCAGCAGAAGTAGCAAAATTTGCCTATCGGGAGGGAAAAACACTAAAAGAGGCATGTATGAGTCTGGGATATATCACAGAAAATGAATATGATACATATATGGACTATAGGAAAATGATACCTTTTCTTAATCTGGATAAATAAATAAAAAAATTAAGTAGATTTATATAAAAATTATTGATATAATAAGAACAGTTGTAAAAAAATAGGAGGAGATATGGGAATAAGAAATCATAAATCTAAGATAAGGATTATTTCAATAATTTTAATATCACTATTTGCTTTATCCATGCTTATTAGCGGACTATTTTTCATAAAAAATAATTTTTTCAGTGAAGATGCTAATAGACAGGTTATAGCAGTGGTAGATGGTAAGAAACTTTACAGGGATCAGTTTACGAGGGAATTTACTATGCTTAAGGACAATCTGGACAACATGACTCTTCAGAAGAGACAGCAGCTTGCCCAAATGGGGGTAGAAGCTGGAGATATGCAGTCTCTTCCTGATGATATTCTGAAGGAATATGTTTTTCAGATGTTGATTGACAAGGAAATTTTACTGTCCTCAGCAAAAGGCCTTAAAATAAAGACTGATGAAAGCAAGATAAACAAGCAGGTTGAAGAAAATCAGAAACAGGCAGGAGGAAAGTCGAATTTCATAAAAGCACTTGCCAATAATGGGTATAACCTTACTACATATAAGGAGCTTTTAAGAGAGCAACAGATAATGAAGGAAGTTCAGGAAAAGATAACTTCAACTTCAAAGATTACTGATGAAGAAGTGAAAAAAACATACGAAAGGTTTAAATATAGTGGTTTTTTTGGAAGAGACTTTGAAGATGTAAAGGAAGATATAAAAAATTCCTTAAATGGAGAACGTACACAGGAAATAATAAATTCCTATTTGGAAAAAGCAAAGAAATCTACAAAAATAGAAATAAAAAGTCCTGAATTTAAGAAAATTTACGAGGATATGACAAAGGTTATAGCTGAAAAGGACGGATATAAATATACAAAATCAGCATTAAATGACCAGATTATAAACATATATGCAACAACACCGCAAGGATATTCAAAGGAATTGGTGGACGGTGCAATAAAAAATTTAAAGGAGAACTTAGACAGACTCATAAAAATAATGGCTAAGGCAAAGGCGGCAGGAATAAAACCCACAGAAGGCCTTGTGGGAGTGGAAGAACTAAGCAGCTATTCAAAAAAATATTTTAGTCATTTGATTGATACTTACCAGCCTTCAGAAGAAACTATGCTGGAAAAGTTTAACTCCAATAAGGATGCCTATAACATAAAGAATACAATAGCAGGATATGTCATAGGAGAAGAATATCAGCCTCTGGAGAAAGACTTTGAAGTTGCAAAAAAGAAAGCTGAAGAAATAGCGAAAACAGTCACAGTTGAAAATTTTTCAGAAAAGGCAAAACAGTTCAGTCAAGATACGGGTTCAGCAGCTGAAGGTGGAAGTCTTGGCAATGAAGTGGATCTTACAGGACTTGTTCCAGAATTTGCTGAAGCGGTAAAGAATACTGAAAGAGGTAAGATAACAGCCCCTGTAAGAAGCCAGTACGGATATCATATAATATATGTGGAGGATAAAAATGCCCAAAATGTAAACCTTGCTAAAGTAAGGCACATACTTGTAATTCCGTCAATATCAGAGGAAACAAAGCAGGCTACAATAAAAAAGGTTACAGACTTGAAAAAGGAACTGATAGAAAAGAAGGTAACATGGGAAAATGTGGAAAAACAGGATAGATATAATTTTTCCATAAAAGAGCAGTTTAAAGCTTTACAGAAAAGTGATGCCATACCTGGAATAGGAAAAAATGATACTGCTCTGAGTGAAAAGTTGTTTACATCCAAGTCAGGGGATATTCTAGAACAGCAGGAGGATTTCGGATATTTCCTTCTTACGAAAATATCGGAAATTCCTTTTAAGGAAGCTACCTTTGCAGATGTGAAGGAAAGAATAAGATTGGAATTTGCACTGGAATATGCAAATAGCCAAATTGAAAATATAAACTAAATATAGGAAAAACCTAATAAAAATAGGTGCTTTAAAAATTATTAGAGGAAAGCTTAAGAAAAAAACCTATCTCAATGTCATAGGGGAATAAAGCTTTCCAAAAAAGGTCTTTAATTTTAAAGGAAATTAAAAAATTATTTTGAAAATATAGGCACATTGTGATATAATCAAGGTGTAATAAATTATAAAATTAAATGGAGGTAATTACAAATGACTAGAATTGAAGATATCTATGCAAGAGAGATACTTGATTCGAGAGGGAATCCAACTGTTGAGGTGGAAGTATTCTTAGAAGGTGGAGCAATGGGGAGAGCATCTGTACCATCGGGGGCATCAACAGGGGAACACGAAGCAGTTGAATTAAGAGATGGAGATAAATCCAGATACTTAGGAAATGGTGTTTTAAAAGCTGTGGAAAATGTAAATTCAGAAATCGCAGAAAACTTAATCGGAATGGATGCTCTGGATCAGGTGGCTATTGATAAGGCTATGATAGCCTTAGATGGAACTCCAAACAAAGGGAAATTAGGGGCGAATGCTATTTTAGGAGTGTCATTGGCAGTTGCTAAGGCGGCAGCAAATCAATTAGGAATACCTTTGTATAGATATTTGGGTGGAGTTAATGCAAAAGAATTACCTGTACCTATGATGAATATCTTAAACGGAGGATCGCATGCTGATTCAGCAGTTGATGTTCAGGAATTTATGGTACAACCTGTTGGAGCCAAGACTTATAAGGAAGCATTAAGAATGGGAGCTGAACTTTATCTCCTATAGCCTCTGTCAATTTCTTAAATCCATTCCAGTCATCTTCTGCGAGACCATCTTCAATGGAAA
>JBGXYD010000044.1:0-3098 GCA_041815005.1 Leptotrichia sp.
AGGGTAGAGAGGCAGTAAATAATGGAGATATAAACCTAAATGGGGATAACACGATAGGAATATACGGTAATAATAATGCTAAAATTACAAATAACGGGACAATTAAGACTACTGGTACTGGGAAACAGATAATCGGAGTACTGCTTGACAATAATTCGGAACTGATTAATAACGGACAGATTAATATTGATTCAGAGGGAGGATATGCTACATTTAAAATGAATGGCTCTGTAATTAAGAATTATGGTTCGATTAATGTAGGAAGTAAGACAAGGACTGATGAAACTGATGACAGTAAACCGGATTATTTTGTTAAAGGTGCTTCAGTTCCGCCAGTTACAGTACAGACTACGGAAAGACACAGGGATAACACCATTGCAGAGTATATTGATACGAGCGGAATTAATTTTACTAGACCCGTGGAAGGACTGGCAGGAACTAATATTAAAAACAGTGACCTGCTGATAGGTAGTGAGGCAGCTGACTACACTAACGAAAAAGAGATTCTAATTGATAATGACTCGTATGATCTATACAATCAGGTAATAAAGAAGAATTTAGGAATTATTGACTATGACACATATAGTGGAAGCTTGACGTTTAGGACGGAAACAGGATATAACAGTGACGGTACGATAAACAGCCTGAAGCTGGTGAAAAAAGATTATAAGGAATTTCACGATGCCGAAAATGATCCTGACGGCTCAACTTATGGAGTATTAAGCGGACTGGAAGAGAGATACAGTATGAATGATGTCAATTCTGAAGAAAAACGTTTTTTCAATAAGATAAACAGCATAGGAAATAATGAACTGGAAGTTTTTGCACAGGCAGTTGACCAGATTAAAGGGAATATATATGCTTCTAAAGATAAGAGAACCCATGATCTTCTGAAGGTAATGGACGATGAATTTGAAGATCTAAAGAAATGGGAAAATACAGACGGGCAGCAGAATAAGATAAAGACATTTACTTCAGCGAAAAGATATACTTCCGAAAGTAACGGTATTGATGATTATAGAAATAATTCATTCGGTGCGGCTTATTTGCATGAAAATAAAAGTAATACCGGAAAATCTGAAAATGGTTTTTATGCGGGGATTTTAGTGAATAGAACAAAATTTAAGGATCTGATGTCATCAGAAGAGGAAGATGTCATGGGGAAATTTGGAATTTACAGGGCTACCCCGCTAAATAAGAAAGGTGACTTAAGATGGAACTTTGATATAGGATCTTTTGTATCCCGTAGAGAAGTAAACCGTAACTTATACATTGTAGATGAGGTTACTTCAAATAAGACAAGGTATTCTTCATATGGGATAACATTAAATAACTCTCTGGAAAAGAGAACGGCTATGACACCTTCCATAAAACTGGTAACTTCAGCAGGACTGGATTTGACATACGGAAGAAGTAACGGATTTTCAGAAGATGGAGTATTTAGACTGAAAGCACAAGGAAATAATTTTACTTCAGTAAAACCTAATGTATATGTAGGAATAGAAAATGAAAAAACAGGAAAGGTATATAAGCTGAAGACAGAATTCGGTGTAAAATATAGTACGGAACTAGGTGATTTATCAGAAACAAAACTAAAACTTCAGGGAACAAATTCTGAATACAGGTTACGGGGAGAAAAGAATGAAAAAAATAATGTTGTGCTGGCAACAAGTCTGGATTTGACAAAAGGAAACAGGCTGGGACTAAATCTGAATGGAGAGTATAACATAACGAATAAAAATGGTAAAATAGGACTGGGAATAAGGGCTTCTTTCTAATTTTGAAACATCTATAACAAAAAAATTAGGGGCTGTCTCAAAAAGAACATGTACCAAAAAACTGGACAATGAGAATCGAAAAGTTTGGAGGTACATTTTTAAATGGGAAGAAAAATCAAATTAAGTTTTGAAGGAAGATTAGAAATTTGTAAGAAAGCATTAGAAGGAGAATCTACATACAAAAAAATAGCAGAAGAATATAATGTATCCAGATACAGTGTAATCAGGTATTTGGCATTATACAGAAAACATGGGAAAAATGGACTTAAACTAGCCAAAGGGAAGAATAGAAGCTATTCCAAAGAATTCAAATTAGAAATTATCAGAAAATATTTAGATGGATCAAGTCCAAATTTTTTATCTATTGAATATAATATATCAAAATCTATTGTACAACGATGGATAAAACGGTATAATAGGGGTATATTAAAACCATACGAACCAAGAACGGAGATATATACCATGAAATCAAAGAAAACATATACAGAAGAAGAAAAATTAAGTATAGCAAAAGAATGTATTGATAAGGATAGGGACTATAAAAGTATATGCCTGAAATATGATGTAAAGTATTCAAATCTATATTCCTGGGTTAGAAGTTACGATAAAAAAATGGTTGATATACAGTTACGTGATAGTCAGACACAGGAAGAAAAAGTAGAAATACTTCTAAAATTAAAAGAAAAAGAAATAGAAATGTTAAGGGCAGAAAATGAGATATTAAAAAAAAACGACGAAATACTGGAGAAGCTATTACGAAAAAAATAAATTATGCTAAATACTTAGTAATAGATGAGTTGAAGGAAAAATATAGTATAAGATATATATGTGAAGTTTTAGAGTTGAATAGAAGTTCCTACTATGACTATCTTAAGCGGAAAGATAATATAAAAGATGTTAAATTAAGGGAAGAAATAAAAAAAATTGCTACTGAGACAAATTATACATTCGGAAGAAGAAGAATGACAATAAAAATAAATCAAAATTTAAATTCTAACTATAACGAGAAGAAAATTAGAAGAATAATGATGGAAGAAGATATAATCTGTGTCATCAGGAGAAAAAAAGTTGTCCGTAAAAAGACAGCGGCACAATATACTGCAGAAAATATAATGAACAGAAACTTTACTACTGTAGCAGATAATGAAAAATGGTCAGGGGATGTAACAGAAATAAATACAGGGGAAGGAAAACTTTATGTCAGTGGATTTAGAGATATTCATTCTGGATCTCTTTTAGGACATAAGATATCAATATCCAATAACAATGAACTAGTTTATGAAAATATACAGGATATACTTATGAGAAAAGATGTTAAAA
>JBGXYD010000045.1:0-13983 GCA_041815005.1 Leptotrichia sp.
ATAAGGAATTAGGGAAATATATAGAGATTATTTTAAGGGATATAATGGATTCCAGTAAGGAGTATCAAAAATTTAAGATTGGAAGAGAAGAGAAATATGTAAATAATCTTAATTTTTATGAGAAAAGAATAGGATATACAGGAGTTCCAGGCTCATATGCCTATGAAGTTCTTTCAAATCTGCTTAAAAATAATGTTAGGAATGAAAAAAATTTAAATGCAGATAAAATTTTAGGTGAAAGTATATCAGTAGATAGTATAGTAGAAAAAAGTGGAATCGGTGCAAAAATATTAAATTTTAATTCCCATAAGGAATTGGTGGAGGCAGTCCATAAGGGAAAAGTGGATATGGCGATACTTCCTATTGAAAACTCTATAGTTGGAGAAGTAAGGGACAGTATAGATCTTATAAATAAAAAAAATATCTATATAATAGGAGAAGTGAGACATAAAATAGAACATAATCTACTTGGAATAAAAGGAAGCAGTATAGGAAAAGTCGAAACTGTATATTCACATGAGCAGGCGCTTATACAATGTTCAGAATTTTTAAATAGTCATCCCCAGTGGAAACGGGAAAAAATGGGAAATACAGCCTTAAGTGGTAAATATATTTTTGATATGAAGGACAAAAAGAAAGCCTGTATTGCAAATATGAAGACAAAGGAAATGTATAATCTGGAGGTTCTGGCTGAAAATATAAATAACGAAAAGGAGAACTACACGAGGTTCTTTGTTATCTCCAATGAGGAAATAGTTGTATCAGGAAGTGAAAAGGTGAGTATAATTACAAGTACAAAAAATGAAGCCGGAGCCTTGACTGAACTTTTAAAAATACTTTCAAAATATGGACTGAATATGGTAAACTTAAAATCTAGACCGAGGGTAAATAAACCTTGGGAATATTACTTTTATATAGATTTTGAAGGAAACATGAAGGAAGAAGGGGTAAGAAAGGCACTTGAGGAAATAAGGGAAGAATCCACATATTTACAGATTTTAGGAAATTACAGGATATATAATCTAGAAATATGATTTTACACAGAAAAAGATAAGGATAAAATAATGAGATTAGATAGATTTTTGGCAAATTCAGGGCTGGGAACACGTAAAGAAGTAAAGGATATACTGAAAAAAAGAAAAATAAAAGTAAATGGTGATATAATAACAGATGGAAGTATCCATATAAAGGAAAATGGTGATATTGTAAAATATAATGAAGAAGTGGTTGTATACAAGCCTTTTATATACATTATGATGAATAAACCAGAAGGGGTGATATGTGCCACGGAGGATAAGGAACATGAGACTGTAATAGATTTACTCAAAAATAGATACAGTACTTACAGCCTTTTTCCTGTGGGACGGCTAGATATTGATACTGAAGGGCTTTTAATACTGACAAATGACGGAATACTTGCCCATAAAGTTCTTTCCCCAAACAGGCATGTGGGGAAAAAGTATTTTGTAAAGCTGAGGGATCCTTTAACTGCTGAGGATATAGGAAAACTAGAAGGAGGAATTGAGCTTGAGGAGGGATTTGTCACAAAGGATGCAAAGGTGGAAATAATAGAGAACAGTAATGAACCTGTAAATAAATCTACAGGGGAAAGAAATCTAAGTACAGCCTGCATTACTATAAGTGAAGGAAAATATCATCAGGTGAAAAGAATGTTTAAGGCAGTGGGTAACAAGGTAAAATATTTAAAGAGGATACAAATGGGGGATCTTGAGTTGGATGACTCGCTGAAGCTTGGAGAATACAGGGAGTTGACAGAAGAAGAATTGAAACTTCTGGGAAAATAAAAAATATGTGAAAGGATACAAATGGAAAGACTGGGACTTTTAGGAGAAAAACTTGGACATAGTTATTCAAAGGAAATACATGAAATATTTTTTAAACTTGTGAATAAGAATGCAACTTATGAAATGATCGAAAGGAAGATAGAGGAGCTTCCTACCCTTGTGGAAGAACTGAAAGAGGGGAAGTATAAGGGGATAAATGTTACTATCCCTTATAAGGTGGAAGTCATGAAGTATATGGACGAAGTATCCTCTGTGGCAAAGGAAATAGGGGCGGTAAATACCATAATATATAAGGATGGACGACTTATTGGAGATAATACGGATTATTTCGGATTTTTAAAAACTTTAAGGTTAAACAGTATTGATGTGAAGGAAAAGAAGGTACTGATGCTGGGAACTGGAGGAGCAGCAAAGGCGGTATACAGTGTCCTTAAAAATGAAGGGGCTAAAAATGTGTATGTCGCTACAATAACTGAAAATGAACCCTTTCAGGTAAGAAGTTCAGACAGACTTATACATTATTCAGAAATAAAGAATATACGAGATACAGATCTTATAGTAAATACTACCCCTGTGGGGATGTTTCCTGAAATAAATATGACTCCATTGGATGATGTGAATATGATAGATACCAAAAACTTGGTGGATATAATATATAATCCTGAGGAAACAGTTCTGATGAAAAAGTATGGGGCTAAAGGAGTAAAAACTGTAAACGGCCTTATGATGCTTATTTCTCAGGCAATAAAATCTGAAGAAATATGGGATAACAAGGAATACGGTGAAAGGATATTATATGAGATACACAATATTCTTTCAGAAAAATTATATAAATAGGAATATTTGGAAAAATAGAAAGAAAGGTAACTAAAATAATGAAAAAAGCATTACTTATATTTTTAGCGATATCTCTGTCGGCATTTTCCTTGACGACTCAGGAAATAATCGATCAGGGGACTGTAAAACAGAAGGAGGTCTTTGATAGATACTTCAATACTTCTGAAAACAAAAATAAGAGTAAAAAAGATGCAAACCTTTTAAATAAGGTGTATCCAGAAATTATAGAATGGCTTTATAAAAGGAATAAGCAAATTTACGACAGTGAACTTGCGAGACTGAATAAGTTAAAGGATGACAGTAGAAAGGTATTCAAGCCCATTTTGGCAACTTACAACGGATATATAAATGAAAATTCTGTATTTACAAGGATACTTTTTATGAATTTTCTCCAGAACAGAGAGGACTTGCAATCCTATATATATACAGGATCTTATATAACTCTAGAGAATTTTTATCTGAATATGAATATAATAACTGAAGGGGAAAAAAATGAAAATACAATAGAGGAAAATGTAAACACGATAATTAACTACCTTTATCATACAGGGGATTCTGTAACTAAGGAAGAATATTTGAAAATGTCCTCTTCAGAGCTTAAAAGGCTTGTGGCAAATGAATTTTTAAAACTTGACAGTCTTTTGGATAAGAAGGATATGGAAGGATCTGGTAATGTGAGTAAGCTGGTAAAGACTTCCAAGAATAACTTAAAGAAAATAGAAAAATTGTATAATAAATATGATGAAGGATTTGATGAATATGTAAATACCCTTAATTTAAAAAGTGGTAATAAGGATAAGTTAAGGAAACTGGTAAAGTTTGAGGAGCTTTCCAATCTAAAGTTTCTTATACAGAGTCTGGAAACGCCGAAAGGAGAAGGAAAGTAGAAAATGGATAACAAAAGGAGCTATAATTGGAAAGAAATGGAAATATATAATGGATTAGATGATTTTGCAGCAGAAGTTCTGACAGGGGAAGAACTTTTAAAATACATGGGAGCAAGGAGAGAGTATTTTATTTCTCCTGAAGAGGCAATTGAAAAGTACTTTTCCTCAGATGATGAGAAGGAAAAAATATCTACATACGGGGATTTCTATTATCATTATATGTCAAAATATAGCAGAGGATATCTTTATAAAATAGGGGAAACAGGATATACTGAAGGGTTTAGGGAGTTACTTAAAAGATATGAGTTGGATCCAGACATAATTGATATAAATTGGAAGGGTATAGGGGAAAAAGAGGAAATTTATGAAACAGATTTAGTGGATATACTTTACTCTATAGTCCATTATGAAATAGGAAGACACGGATTTAGCATATTTGGAATTAATATGGGTTTTGAATCCACCCTTTACTTTGTTGTGGATAAGGAGTCTTATAGTAACAGAATAAAAAAAGGATATGAAATGATTACTCTATTTGACCTTGACTTCCTTGAAAACGTATATAATGAAATATATGAAGTTACAGAGGATATAGGGGTAGCAAAGGTAAGGATAGGGGACTTTTTAGAAAAGAAAAATGACAGCTATCATACTATGTTTAGGAACAGAGAAGCAAATACTGTAATAAAAGGCCTTGAAAAGGAAAAGGAAGAAAGGCTTAAAATAATACTTTAAATTTTTGTTATGACAAAAATACTAAATTAATGAAGGAGACAAAAAGAAAATGTTTAATTTTAAGGCAGGAGACATAAACATAATGTTAAGTATGCTAAATATGAAACTAAGAGACGAATTTTCAAGTTTGGACAGTCTTGCGGACTACTATTCTGTAAATAAGAATGATATACTCAATAGAATGAAGGACGGAGGCTTTAGTTACAATGAAGATGAGAATCAGTTTAAGAGGATTTAGATTGATTTTAAGAATATATAACGGCTTTATTTAATTGACTTATTTAGAAAATTTATAATTACAGAAGATAATGACTTATAAAATTTATTTTAATTAAAGAGGGAAAATGAAAAATATTATATTGATAGGAATGCCTGCAAGTGGAAAAAGTACAGTGGGAAAATTCCTTTCCAAAAAAAACGGATACGACTACTATGATGCTGACAAATATCTTGAAAATATGGAAAACATCAGAATATCTGATATTTTTAAGGAAAAGGGGGAAGAACATTTCAGAACTTTGGAAACAAAATATTTGAGAGAACTGTCTGAAAAAGAAGGAATAATCATATCCACTGGAGGCGGGGCTGTAAAGAAAAAAGAAAATATGGATATTTTAAGGGAAAATGGAATAGTAGTCTTTCTAAACAGGAGTATTGAAGATATAGCGAAAGAAAATCATGAACACCGTCCGCTTCTTCAGGATATAGGAAACATTAAAAAACTTTATGAAGAAAGGATAAAGTTATACAATATGTATGCGGATATTGTAGTGGAAAATGTCGGTACACTGGAGGAAGTGGTAGAAAAGGTTGCAGCTGAAGTGGAAAGATATCTTTTGGAGGGAGGCAGAGAATGAAAAAACCGATAAAAAGAATTTTTATTATAAATGGTCCTAACCTTAACTTTCTTGGAATAAGGGAAAAAAAGATATATGGTAATGAAGACTACGAAAGTCTTTGCCTGTACATAAGGGGGAATTTTTCTCCAGAAGATGTTAACATAGAAATATTTCAGACAAATTACGAAGGAAAAATAATAGATATACTACAAAGGGCTTATTATGAGAAGGTGGATGGGATAGTAATCAATCCTGGTGCCTTTACCCATTATAGCTATGCTATATTTGACGGACTGAAGTCGGTATCCATACCAGCAGTTGAAGTTCATCTAAGTAATATCCACGAAAGGGAAGAGTTCCGTAAAATATCCGTTACTGCACCTGCCTGTGTTAAGCAGATACATGGTAAGGGTAAGGAAGGATATATAGAAGCTGTTACATATTTAATTAAAAATTATTAATAATAACAAGTTGATGAGGTAGTGTATGGAATTTAAGGATAACAAGAGTGTAGATGTATGTAGGATAGCATTAAAAATGGCGATATCCTCAAGGGAGGAAGAAAAAAATCATGTACAGGAATATAAATTAAGGGGAATAAAGGTGGCAGCAGTCGATGTAGGAGGCTCGATGCCTGGAGCGAGGTTTAAATTTATGGAAAGTGCTTTATTTACAGCCAAAAGAAACAAAATTATTCAGGATGAACATGTGCATGATGGAGCAGTCATTGGTGCTGTAAGAGAGGCAATGAGCCAGATTGAGACCAATATAAATGGTCTTAGTGTGGGTGGTAAAATTGGAATAGCAAGGGATGGAGAACATATTGGAGTTGCAATATTTCTAAGTGTGGGAATACTTCAGTTCAATGAGGTCATTACTTCAGTAGCACACAGATCTATAGCCATCTTGACGGGAGATGAATAATTATGTTGGAAGGAGGAAAGGGAATGAGAGCAAAAACATTTGAAGAAATTGATTTATTTATCTTTGATATGGACGGACTACTTTTTGACACAGAGTCCATATATATAGACTATGGAAAATCACTCATGAAGGAATTGGGATATGAAATAACTGACAGTATAATTCAAAAAACAACAGGGGTTACAAATGAAGAGGCAAGAAGAATATATCTGTCAGAGTATGGAAGAAGCTTTCCTTATGAGGAGCTAACTACAAAAGTGTACAATTATATAATTATAGAGGCTGAGAAGGGAACAATTCCTCTTATGAAGGGAGCAGAGGAAATATTGAGATTCCTGCATGAAAAGGGGAAGAAGATAGTACTTGGGACTTCAGCAGATACAGTAATGGCAAATGCCCTGTTGGAAAGTAAAAATATAAGGAAATATTTTAGCCATATTATAACGTCAAATGACGTGGAAAGGGGAAAGCCAGATCCAGAAGTATTCTTAAGGGGGGCAGGAAAGTTAAATATAAACCCAAGCAGGACGATGGTTTTTGAAGATTCCATAAATGGAATAAAAGCTGCTTTCTCTGCAGGGATGCTTCCTGTAATGATACCAGATAAGATACTCCCTACAGAAGATATAGAGGATATGATTTATAAACAGTTTAATAATCTTATTGAAGTTATAGAATATTTTAAAAATGAATAGTTTATAACTGTAACTGCTCAAAAATTAATGAAAAGTTTAGAAAAAATTATCTCATGTGACAGATTATGAAAGAAGGATTTTTTTATAAAGTTTATAAAAAAAGTAAATAATTTTCAAAAGGGTATTTCTTTTTTTGAAAAATAGGGTATACTTTAGATGTAGAGAATAAATTGGAGGTAATGTTATGGAAATTTTAGCTATGATTCTAGCTGGTGGAAGAGGTTCTAGACTAGATATATTATCAGAAAAAAGGGTTAAACCGAGTGTCCCTTTTGCAGGGAAGTTCAGAATTATTGATTTTACATTGAGTAACTGTTCGAATTCGGGTATTTATGATGTCGCATTATTGACACAATATTTACCACTTTCATTAAATGAGCATATTGGTTCAGGAAAACCATGGGATTTTGACAGGAGAGACTCGAGTGTAACAATGTTACAGCCACATGAAAAACCAGGTGGGAATGCATGGTATCAGGGAACCGCTGACGCTATCAGACAGAACATAGAATTTATTAAGGGGAAAAATCCTAAGTATGTACTGATTTTGTCAGGAGATCATATTTATAAAATGAATTATAAATGGATGCTGGCTGATCATGAAAAAAGTGGGGCTGAATTAACTGTTGCTGTTCAGGAAGTACCTATAGAAGAAGCAGGAAGATTTGGAATTTTTGAAGTTGATGAAAATAAAAAGATACTTAATTTTGAAGAAAAACCAGCAGAACCAAAAAGTAACTTGGCATCAATGGGGATATACATTTTTAATACAGAAGTGTTACTTGAATATCTTGAAAAAATGGTTGAAGAGGATTTGGATTTTGGAAAACATGTTATTCCTGAAATGATAAGGGAAGAAAGGAAAGTGTTTGTCCACTGCTATGACAGCTACTGGATGGATGTGGGAACATATGATTCTTATTTGGATGCAAATCTTGATTTAATCAAGAAATCTGAAGAAATAGGGATAAACTTATATGATCAGGACTGGAAAATCTATACAAGAAGTGAAGATTTGGCTCCTGTAAGAATTGGGGTTACGGGAAGTGTACTAAACTCACTGATTTGTAATGGATGTAAAATAGAAGGAAGAGTTGAAAATTCTGTATTAGGGCCTGGAGTTACAGTAAGAAAAGGATGTACAATAAAGAACAGTATTATTTTTTCAGGAACATATATTGATGAAAACACAAATCTTGATACAATGATAATAGATAAGAAGGTTTATGTAGGTAAAAACTCTGTACTTGGACATGGGGATGACTATACTGCAAATAAAGATAAGCCTGAATTATTAACAAGGGGAATAAGTGTAATTGGTAAAAGTGCCCATATTCCTGACGGATCAATTATAGGAAGAAATGTAAGGATATTTGGAAGAGTAAAACTGCACGATGGAAATAAATTTGTTCATAGCGGAGACACAATAAAAGAATAGGGGTGTGATTAGTTTGAAGATTGTTTATCTAGCTTCAGAAGTTTACCCGTTTTTTAAGACGGGGGGATTAGCAGATGTAATGCAGGCTTTACCAAAAAAAATGCAGGAACTGGGACATGAAGTTTCTATAATAATGCCTAAATATGATAAGATATCGTTGAAATATCTGGAAAAACTTGAATGGGTGGCAAGGCTGGAAAGTCATGGGGATGTCTTTAACCTTGTGAGATATCCTGATGATAAGATTAATTACTATTTTATTGAAAATAAGGCACTTTATGAGAGGGGACGTGTATATGGGGATAATGATGAGGATGTCCAGTATGCGATGTTTTCTGAAATTGCTTTAAGATTTTTAAAGGAAATAGGTCTGCAGGCGGATATTCTTCATTGTAATGACTGGCAAACTGGTCCCTTACCATATTTCTTAAATGTGAGATACAATCATGATCCATTTTATTGGGATATGAGAACAGTTTATACAATACACAATTTAATGTATCAAGGAAAATTTTCAAAATACTCCTTTGAAAGAATGGGATATATGATTGATGGACATGATCTAAATTTTATGCAAATAGGAATCGGATATGCAGATGTTGTAAATACAGTGAGTCCTACATATGCTGAAGAAATAAGATATCCTTATTTTAGTGAGGGTCTTGAATGGATAACCAACAGTAAGAGAATTTACGGTGTTTTAAATGGGATAGATGTAGATGAGTTTAATCCTGAAACTAATGAAGATATTATAAACTACAATGTGGAAACATTGGAGAAAAAAAAGGGAAACAAATACAAACTTCAGGAGAGACTTGGGCTTCCTAAGTCAGATAATGCCTTGATTTCTATGGTTACGAGGCTTGTGGAGGGAAAAGGGCTAGATTTGGTTTCGGCAGTACTGGAAAACTTACTACAATATGATGCACTCCAAATAGTTATTCTAGGTAGTGGAGATAAGTTCTATGAGGACTATTACAATTATCTTACAGCTAAATATCCAGACAAGTTTAAGGTATATTTAGGGTACAATCCTCACCTTGCAAATGAAATATATGCAGGAAGTGATATGTTTCTAATGCCTTCAAGATATGAGCCTTGTGGACTTAGTCAGATGATAGCCATGAGGTTTGGGACAATACCGATTGTAAGGGAAACAGGTGGATTAAAAGATACTGTAAAACCTTATAATATATTTACAGATGAAGGAAACGGATTCTCTTTTACAAATTTCAATGCGGATGATATGCTTTTTACAATAAAGGTGGCTCAAGGAGTTTATTATGATATGCCTGATATATGGGAAAAGCTAGTGAAAAGAAATATGGAAATAGATTTTTCATGGGATAAGTCAGCAAAAGAATATCTAAAATTATATGAAATGGTAAAGAGCTGGTAAATTTTATAATATAATAAATAAAGGGGCTCCTTAAAAAAGAACATGTACCAAAAAACTGGACAATGAAAATTGAAAAGTTTGGAGGTACATGTTTTTTATATATAGTAATACCATTTAAAACCGAATACCCAAAGTTATGACTATTCTACTCAAACTCAAATAGTTTTTATTTTAATAGGATGATTTTAAGAAGTTTTGAGCATAAATAAGAAATTAATAGATTTACAAAGTAGGTTAAAATCAGTATATAATCCTACCTTCCACTTTTTCCATAATTTTTTAATACTCTGGCACTAGGATCGCTAACATCACATTCTTCCCATGTTCGATTGGGCATCCAAAAATCCTTTATCCAGTGTGAGTATCCTGGATAAAATTTTTCAAATATATCTCTGTATAATAATGATTCTTTTGTAAAAGGAGTACAATAAGGATATTTTTCTTCTGCCTTTTTCAGCTCTTTATCTGTATATCTATTCTCAGCATATTCTTTCAGATAATCTACCATAGAATGCCCAACAGCGTCACTAAATGCTGCTTTTTCCCTATATAAAATACTATCAGGTAAATAGTCAAGACCTTCAAAGGCCTTTCTTAATAGATACTTTCCCTTACCATATTTGTTCATTTTCTTTTCAGGATTGATACTCATAATATAATCTACAAAATTCAAATCACCAAAAGGGACTCTTGCCTCCATTGAATTTGCAGCTATTACCCTGTCCGCCCTTAATACATCGTACATATAGAGTTCTCTTATCCTTTTTTGGGCTTCCTTCTGAAATTCTTCAGGGGTAGGTGCAAAGTCTGTATACTTATATCCAAAGATTTCATCACTTACTTCTCCTGTCATGAGGACTTTGAGGTCAGTATTTTCATGAATATATTTACACACAAGATACATTCCTATGCTAGCTCTTATTGTGGTAATATCCCACGTTTCCAAATGCCATATGACTTTTTCAAGCGATTTCAGCACATCTTCTTTGGTCATAATAATCTCTGTGTGATCTGTTCCAAGAAAATTTGCAACTTCCCTTGCATATTTCAAATCTATAGGATCAGTTTCCATGCCTATGGCAAAAGTTTTTATTCTTTTATTTAAATATTTTTTGGAAATTGCACACACAAGAGATGAATCAAGGCCTCCACTTAGAAGAAATCCCATTGGAGCATCAGAATGAAGTCGCTTTATCACACCATTTTCCAATTTTTCTCTTATTTTTTTCGTTATTGTATCAAGCGCCTCCTCCACAATAATTTTAGAATCAGCAATATCATTATAACTATAAAATTTTCCTTTTTTATAATAATGCCCAGGAGGAAAAGGATAAACTTCATCACAAAATTTTATAAGTCCTTTTGCTTCAGAGGCAAAACATATTCCTCCAGCTATCTTATCATAACCATAAAACATAGGTCTTATTCCTATAGGATCCCTTGCTGCCATTATTTCTCCAGTTTCTTCATCATGCATCACAAGTGCAAATTCTGCATCAAGCATTTTCAGCATTATTTCAAATCCAAATTTCTCATATAGAGGAATTAAAACCTCACAGTCACTTTCAGATCTAAATTCATAACTATCTTTTAACAATTTTTTCAAATGTAGAAAATTATAAACTTCCCCATTACATACAAGTCTTTTACCCTTATAATAGAAGGGCTGATTACCATTTGAGCTTAAGTCCATTATGGAAAGTCTATGAAAACCCCAAAATCCATTTTTTTCTTCTAAAGTTTGATTGTCCGGTCCCCTATGAAAAATATTATTATAACTTTCTCTAAACATTTCCATTCCTATTTTTTCTTCAGATGCAAATACAAATCCACACATAACTCTTCTCCTTTACTTTTAATATTTTACTGTAAATAAAAAGCCGCAATTCTCACTGCGGGCATCAATAATATATCCATGATATGAATTTCACCATCAAAAGGCACTTTAAAATCTCATATATACATGATACGGAAATGCTCTATGGCACTCGATACCCGTCAATACTTACGTAATTGAATTACGTCCTGGTCTACTAGGCTTTAGGCTTTTCGGCAGGCAACTCCTGAGTGTTCTTCATTAGCAGCTCCATTGTCAGACTCACACCGTAACTGACTCGCTCTTAACTTCTGCTGTTAACTACTCTCTCAATCATAGTCTTTAAATTTATTTACTTTTTTCTATGGAACTATTATACAATTTTTCTACAAATATGTAAAATATATGTTTTTGTTATTTGGTATATATTATATATATAAACAAAAAAATTGTCTTAAAAGTAAATACGACTTTTAAGACAATTCTATCTTAATAAAATAGAAAAATAATTGAAATATAAACTTAATTTTTATAATTTAAATAATAATTCACTATAAGTTGGTAATGTCCATATGGAAGAATCTATTATTTTTTCTACCATATCACAAGGTTTTCTCAAAGCCTTAAGTCCCAATACAAGCTTATTAGCTGCTAAATCAGTCTGTTTTGAAAGATTTTCTTCAGATTTAACTAACTCTATACCTTCTTCTAAGAATTTTATTTCCTTTCTTATTTCATTTATATTAAATAACAATTCCTTTAAAATATTTTCCTGTTCAGCCACAAGTTCTTTTCCAAATCTTTCATTTTTTTCAATATTTTCAGCTATAATGTTCGCGTATTTTATAGTACTTGGAAGAATATTCTTGTTGGCAATATCAATTAATACTCTTGATTCTATTGTCAACTGAGTTACATACCTTTCAGCATATGCAGTATAACGTGCCTGAGCCTCCTCTTCTGTAACCATTCCAACTTCTTCAAACATGGCTATCATTTCAGGTGCAATTAAAGCTTTTAAGGCTTCATTTGATGAAGTAAGATTAGTAAGACCTCTTTTTTCAGCTTCTTTTGCCCATTCTTCACTATATCCGTTTCCATTAAAAATAATTCTACTGTGATTTTTATAGGCTGCTGTTATAATATCTAGTAGAGTTTGATCAATATCACTAGAAGATTCCAGCTTATCAGCATACTCACCTAGAACCTTAGCTACTCCGGCATTTATTGCAGCAGCTGTAGTTGCAGGGGTAGAACTTGATCCTGGCATTCTGAATTCAAATTTATTTCCAGTAAATGCAAAAGGTGAGGTCCTATTTCTGTCCCCAGAATCAGTATTCAATCTAGGGACACCTTCAATTTTTAAATCCAGTTGCCCAGCTGAGGCAATGGGATTATTTTTTCCAAAAGCAATATTTTCAAGTATATAAGTAAGTTCATCCCCTAGAAAAATTGAAATTATTGCAGGAGGAGCTTCGTGTCCTCCAAGTCTATGATCGTTTGTAGCAGATGCGGTTACAGCCCTTAATAAGGGATAATATCTATCAACAGCTTCTATTACTGCAGAAATGAATAAGAGAAACTGCTTATTATTTTTAGGATCCTTTCCAGGCTTAAAAAGATTTTTTCCATCATCTGTACCTAGAGCCCAGTTATTATGTTTTCCGGAACCATTAACACCTGCAAAGGGTTTTTCGTGAAGAAGTGCAACCATATCATGTTTTAATGCTATTTTTTCAATAGTTTCCATTATAATCTGATTTTGGTCAGATGCCAAATTTGCCCTTGAAAACAAAGGAGCCACTTCAAACTGATTAGGAGCCACTTCATTATGTCTTGTTTTGGAAGGAATTCCAAGCTTCCAAAGCTCAACATCCACATCACTCATGAAATTTATTACTTTGTCTTTTATTCTTCCAAAATAGTGGTCACTTAATTCTTGACCCTTTGGAGCTGGTGCCCCAAATAGGGTTCTACCTGTCAGCAAAAGATCCTTTCTTCTTTCAAACATTTGTCTATTTACGAGGAAATATTCCTGTTCTATACCAAGAGTGTTAAATACATGTTTGGAAGTGGTGTTTCCTAGTGCCTTCAATACTCTTAAAGCCTGTTTTCCTACAGAATTCATCGATCTTAGGAGTGGAACCTTCTTATCCAGTGCCTGCCCGCTGAATGATATAAATGCAGTAGGAATATATAGTGTTGTTCCATTCTTATTTTCTCTAATAAAAGGATATGAACTTGTATCCCATACAGTATATCCTCTGGCTTCAAAAGTACTTCTCAGCCCTCCATTTGGAAATGAAGAGGCATCAGGTTCCCCCTTTATAAGACTGTTTCCAGAAAATTTATATATAATATCCTTATCTCCTGTAGGTTCTAGAAATGAGTCGTGCTTTTCAGCAGTCAAATCAGTTAATGGCTGGAACCAGTGGCAGTAATGTGTCGCTCCTCTCTTTGTTGCCCAGTCCTTAATTGCATTTGCAATAACATCAGCAGATTCTTTTGAAAGTTCTGCTTCTCCCAGTTGTGATGCTTCAAATTCCTTAAATACATTTTTAGGAACTCTCTTTTTTAAGTTGCTTTCAGTAAATACATTTTCCCCAAA
>JBGXYD010000046.1:0-7504 GCA_041815005.1 Leptotrichia sp.
ATAAGACATCTGTATATTCTTGCTTTCCTCCTAATTTTAATTCTATTTCGGAAACAGATTATTACACATTTCTTGTCTAGTAATATCAATACAAATATATTAAATAACTGCGATATATAAAATCTTATTACTTTAATTTTAAATATTTTAAAGTGAAAATTTCATATGCTTTTTGAAAACTTCTAAAATTAGCTATTTTGATATGTAATACTGTTTTTAGGAGGAATTTGAATTATGAAAAAGAAGCACAAAAAAAAAGATATAATGTTTTAAAGTCAGTTTTGATACTGATAGTATTTTTAGTGTTAGTAAGTTGTTCAAAACAAAATCAGAGTCAGGAGAAAAAGGAAGAAAATAGAAAAAAATCTGTTCAAGAATTAAATTATGGCATAGCTGTTTCGCCTGAAGGAAAATTTAATCCATTAATCTCAAATACTCAATACGACGGATATGTAAATTCCTTAATATATGACTCACTTTTAAAGTTGAATTCAAAAATTGAACTGGAACCTGCAATGGCAGAAAAATATGATATAAGTGATGGTGGAAAAAAAATAGTTTTTACATTGAAGCCTGGGATTAAATTTCATGATGGAAATCCAGTCACTTCAAAGGATGTAAAATTTACTCTGGAATCTTTGGCTAATCCGAAATACAAAGGAGATTTATCAAGTTATGTACAGTCTATAGCAGGATTTAAGGAGTTTAATGAAGGAAAAACAAAGGAGATATCAGGAATAAAACTTCCTGATGATAAAACAGTGGAAATAAATTTTGATACTCCTTATTCTCCAGTACTTATAAATATAGGTACTTTAGGAATTTTACCTGCTCACATATGGGAAAAGACTGAAATTGACACATGGGAAAAAAATAATGAACTGTTGTCCAAGGCCGTTGGTTCAGGCCCATACAAAATAGAAGAATTTAAAAACGGGGAATTTGTAAAGTTGGTGGCCAATTCCGAATATTATAATGGAAATCCTAAAATAAAAACATTTATTTTTAAAGTTATAAATGAAGAAACTGTAAGTGCGGAATTATTAAATGGAAGTATTGACATGGCTGATATTTCAAATATCAAATCCAGTGATGCAAAAATACTGACTGAAAAGAATATAGAAATAATAAAGTATCCAAACTCTAAAATCCAATATATGGGATTTAATTTAAGAAACAAGACTTTACAAGATATAAGGTTAAGAACAGCAATAGCTTACGGAATAGACAGAAAGGGAATAACGGATGGCCTTCTTGAAGGAAATGGAATAATAATAAATACACCTATGGTGCCTACACTCTGGTCATATCCTAAAGAAGGACTTATAGAATATAAATTTGATGAGACAAAGGCAAAATTCTTTTTAAAGGAAGCAGGATATGAAGATACCAATGGAGATGGAACAGTGGACAAAGAAGGAAAAAATCTAGAATTAGTGCTGACAGTTCCTACTGGAGATAAAATAAGGGAGAAAACGGGAACAGTTATTCAGGAAAATTTAGCTAAAATAGGTATAAAAATAAAAATAGAAGCAATGGAATTTAAGGCTGTTATGGAAAAAGTGGTTGGAAATCACGACTTCGAGCTGTATCTGATGGGAAATACCCTTGATGCAGATCCCGATCCTACACCAAATTGGTATTCTACACAAGCTTCAGATGAAAAAGGAGTTTTTGGATGGAACATAACAGGATTCCGTTCACAGGAAGCAGACAAACTGATGGATATGAACAGGTCAGCAACAGATATTTCTGAAAGAGCAAAAATACTGAATGAATTCGGGATACTGCTTAATAAAGAGTTACCGTGGATTCCTTTATACGCATCGGATATAGTAAAAGCATTCAATAAAGGGTTAAAAAATTATACTCCTAACACCTTTGTGGAATTTTACAGTGTAGAAAAATGGGAGCTGGAAAAATAAATAATCTAAATTAATCAGGAATAAAAAGGAAGTAATAATGAAAAAATATATAATAAAAAGAATTATAACATTAATTATAATATTACTCGGAATTTGTATTTTTTCCTTTATACTACTTCATATATCTCCGGGAAATCCTTATATGGATTCTATGAAGCCTGGAATGACACCTGAGCAGATAGAAGCCATGTTAAGAGAAAAAGGGTACTATGATCCATTATATATAAAATTCTTTAAATGGTTTAAGTCTATCCTGAAATTTGACTTTGGATATTCAATGAAATATGGGAAGCCTGTAATAAAATTGATTATAGATAGAATTCCAAATACCCTTTTTCTAACAATACCTTCATTGGTAATTTCCCTTTATACTTCAATAGTAATTGGAAGATATATTGGATATTATAAGGGATTCTGGGATAAATTTATAAATATTTTTACAGGTATAGGTATTTCAGTCCCAACCTTCCTCATTGCAATATTACTGATAAAATGGTTTGCATTTAATATTCCTCTTTTTCCTGTTTCAGGGACAGGAAGCGTTCAAAATGGGGATTTATTAGGTACTATCCTCAATAAGTCCTATCATGGAATACTTCCTATATCAGTACTGACATTTATACAGTTTTCATATTTTGTAAGATACATAAGAGGATATATGATTTCAGTAAAAGACACCCAATATCTAAGGACATATCAAGGGTTTGGAATGACAAGATACAAGGCTTATAAGATAATAGGGCTAAGAAATATACTTCCACAAATTTTTACAATGATTTTTATGGAAGTTCCCAACCTAATTTCAGGAGCATTGATAACAGAAACAGTTTTTGTATGGCCAGGGTTAGGGAGACTGAACTATGAAGCTGTTTCCTATAGGGATTATCCAGTGATTATGGGGATATTAATAATAGTTGCTTTAACAGTTCTGATATCTAATTTTCTGTCTGATATTTTTAATTATTATTTAGATAAAAGGATAGGTATATGATATGAAAAAATATAAACTGATTTTTGGATATTCTATATTTACAATAATATTACTGTTTGTTATTATAGGTCCACTCATTTATAAGGTGAATCCGAATGCTGTCAATATGATGAAAATAGAAAAGGCTCCTAATATAGAGGCTCTTTTAGGTACGGATTCCATGGGGCGGGATGTTCTAGCAAGGTTGATGGAAGGGGGAAAAATATCCCTATCAGTAGGTATTTTAGCAACTGTCGCCAAAATAACGATTGCCTTAATGCTGGGATTTATTTCCTCTTTTTTTGACAGGGCAGATTCAGTAATAATGAGAATGTGTGATATATTCATGTGTTTCCCTTTTTATATTCTTGCAATATCAATGGCAGCTTTTATAGGACCTTCCATTATAAATTTGATAATAGTTATAGTCTTTTTTACATTTTCTATGCCTACAAGGCTCATACGGACTGAAATAAGGACAATAAAAGATAAGGAATACATCCAGATTTTGAGGTTAAATAACGAAAAAACTTTAAAAATACTTATAAACCATATATTTCCTAACCTTAAAAATACAATTCTTGTAATTTTTACTACTTCAGTGGCTCAAGCTATCCTAATGGAATCTTCCTTGTCTTTTCTGGGAATGGGAGTGCAGGAACCACAGGCAAGCTGGGGAGGAATGCTTTCAGTAACATTAAATATCTTAAATATTCAAAACAGATGGTGGCTTTGGCTTCCTTCAGGATTGATGATTTTAGGACTAGTTTTTTCAATAAACTTAATAGGAGAAGAACTTAAAGATGTTAAAAGTAAATAATTTGAGTATAAGAGCGGCTGGAATGAATTTAATTGAGAATATAAATTTTAAAATACAAGAAGGAGAATCCTTAGGAATAATAGGTGAATCAGGTTCGGGAAAAACAGTTACCACATTGTCATTAATGGGACTTCTTGATCCAAAAATATACAGGCTTTCAGGAGAGATAAAAATTTTTGGAAAAGAAATATTGGAGATGTCTGAAAAAAAAATAGCAGAAATGAGGCTTTCAAAAATATCAATAGTTTATCAGAACCCCTTTAACACATTTTCCCCTGTTGAAAAAATAGACAACCAGATTAACAGGATATACAGGATAAAGAAACTAAAAAGGAATAATGATAAAATAAACTATCTATTGAATATGGCAGGGCTGGGTAACACTCATTTAAAAAAGTATCCCCATGAACTGTCAGGAGGGGAACTTCAGAGACTTGTAATAGTGACTTCGCTGTTGCTAGATCCTAAAATATTAATCTGTGATGAACCTACTACATCCTTGGATAAGGAAACTGAAATAAAAATAGTGGAAATTCTAAACAAATATCGGAAAAAAAATGGATTATCCTTAATATTCATAACCCATGATCTAAACATAATAGAAGAAGTTTCAGATAAACTGATGATTATGAAAAACGGAAAAATAGTGGAAATGGGAAAAACTTCCCAATTAATAAAAAATCCTTTGGAAGGATATAGCAAGGAATTATTAAGATTTTTAAACTGGGAGATAAAATGCTAGAAATTGTAGACTTGACAGTAAAATATGAGGAAATAGTATTGGATAAAATTAATTTGAAACTGACAGAAGAAATATATGGTATGACAGGAGTAACTGGTTCTGGAAAAACAACTTTCATAAAAGCAATATTAGGGTTAATAAAATATGAAGGTAAAATTTTACTAAATGGAATCCCATTGGGGAATAGAAAGGGATTTCAAGTGGTTTTTCAAAATCCCTTTAATTCCTTTAATCCTAAAAAAAATATAAAATTTTCGATAGAGGAGATTATACGGCTTAATTCCACAAATCATAATCCTTCAGAACTTTCTTTAAAGGTCGGTATAGAGCCTGATCAGATTTTAAAATATCCCCACGAACTGTCAGGTGGAGAACTTCAAAGATTATCTATAGCAAGGGCTTTAGCAGGAGATCCTGAAGTATTGATACTAGATGAACCTACATCTGCACTTGATGTAGAAAATCAAAGAAAAATTTTAGATATTATAAGAGCAATAGAAAATAAGACTGTTATATTCATAAGCCATAACCGGAATGTTTTAAAATATATTTCAAAAAATATCCTTGTTTTAGATGAAAATATAAAGAAAATAAAAATGGTAATGTCGATAAAATAGAAAAAAATAATAATTTTGGGATATATTGATTCTGTAAGGAAAAATTTAGTTTTGTAGATAATAAAGAATATAAACTTAGAATTTATATAACAATATACTCTTTTAAACCTAAAAATACAAACTATCAAGGAGGAATACACAATTGACTAACGAAATATTCAGAATATTTTTAAAAGTAGCAGAATATGGAAGCATATCTAAAGCGTCAGAAAGTCTATATATTTCTCAGCCTGCCCTTTCCCAGAAACTGAAAAATCTGGAAGAAGAGCTGGATTGCGAACTGTTTATACGAAGCAATAAAGGTATAGAGCTGACAGAATATGGAAAAATTGTCCGTCAATATTTCCTGACATCTGAAGAAATAATAGAAGAATTGAAGAAGGAAATAGAAAATAGGAAAAATAACATCTTAAATATACGGATAGCGGCAACTCCTACAATATGTAATTATTCATTACCCTGTGTCATATATCATCTGAAACAGCATTATCCTAACTTACAGGTGGAGCTTTATAGTAGAAATGACAGTTCGGTTATAGGGCACGAAATCATTAACGGAAGATGCGATATCGGATTTATTTCAGAATCTATAGAGTATAGTAAGGTTCTGGAATCTAAAGAAGTTTACAGAGAAAAAATTGTGTTAGTTGGTGGGACTGTAGATGATAAATATCCTGATTTTATAGGTGTAAAAGATTTAAAAAGATATGATTTGATGAAAATTTCTACAGATGAAGATATAACAAAGATAATTTCAAAAAATATAGATGGTATTGAAAATCTTAAATTTACATATAATCTTGAAAGTATAGATGCTATAAAGTCATGTATCGTAAATGGATACGGTCTGGCATTTCTGCCTTATTCTGTAATTAAGAAGGAACTTTATCATAAGGAAGTAAAGATAATAAATATAGAAAATATAGAAATGTTCCAGAATGTTTGCCTTATGAAAAGAAATAGTAATACAGCAGGACTGGAGAAGGTGATAGAGTATACCAGAAGACATATTTCAGAATTTATCTGCTGACATAGATTTCCCAGATACCATTTAGAGGCTCTTCTACATGGTACATCAGGTTAGTTAATCTGCAGAATTCTGATATATTTGAAACAGCACAGCTGTGGTCAACGACGAATACAAGTACATCTTCTTCATTGAGAAGATGTATATTCGATTTTACTTTCATAAGAGGGAGAGGGCATATAAGCCCTAAACAGTCAATTTTAACCATTATAAATCCTTTCATAATAGGAGTGAGGGACTGCCTTGTATTTATTGTAAGTAAGCTTATGTATTTTTAGAAGGCAGTCCTGGCTCCATTTTTATTTGTTAGATTTGTTAGAAAAGTAAATTTACCTTTTTTAAGTAATTTTAGATATATTTTATTTTCTAGTTACTATTACAGATATATTTTTCAACACAGTATCCTGCAATTGCTCCATCTCCTACAGCAGTCGCAACTTGCCTCAGATATTTATTTCTTACATCTCCTACACAATAAACCCCTTCAATATTAGTTTCCATTTTTTCATTAGTTATGATGTATCCTTCGGGAGTCATATCTACATGCTCCTTAAAAATTTCTGTATTAGGAAGATATCCTATAAAAAGAAAGCATGTGTCTACATGTACAGGAATGAGTTCTGAAGTTCTTGTATCCTTTAAGTTGACTGTTTCTAGATGTTCATTTTTACTTTCAAAAGAATGGACTTCCGTATTCCATATGAATTCAATTTTTTCATTTGAAAGGGCGTTATCTCTGGCAATCTGATTACAGTCCATGATTCCTTTATCATGAAGGACAGAAATGATGACCTTTTTTGCAAATTTTGTAAGAAAAACAGCTTCTTCGATTGCAGAATCACCGCTACCTACAACTAAAACAGTTTTTCCTGAATTTGCCGCTGCATCACATGTTGCACAGAATGAGATTCCTTTATCATATAGAAATTTTTCTTCATTAAGGGCTCTAGTCAGCCTAGGCTTACCTCCGGTAGCAATTATAACAGCTTTGGCTCTATATATATTCCTGAAAGTTTCTACTTCCTTTATTTTATCAGAAAGTTTTACGGATTTTACATCAGTAAGCTTGAAGGAAACTCCAAAATTTTTAGCCTGTTTCTGAAACCGGTTCATTAAATCCAGACCACCGATACTGTCAGGAAATCCGGGATAATTGGCAATTTCACTTGTATATGTGGCAAGCCCCCCTACCAGGGACTTTTCAATAATAAGAGTTTTTAACTTGGCTCTTCCACAGTAAATCCCTGCAGTCAGTCCTGCACTTCCGCCGCCAATGATGATGACATCATAAAATTCAGTTTTCTTTTCCATGTATATACTCCAGTTAATTTATTCTTTAAGAACAATATTTATAAGGATTTTAGAACCGATAAACGCTCCGATTAATAAGGAGGCGGCAAAAA
>JBGXYD010000047.1:0-15063 GCA_041815005.1 Leptotrichia sp.
CAAATGAAAATAAAAGTAAATTTTTAGAGGTGATAAATGAAAAGGAGTTGAATAAGAATATGAGAAATGTTGAAAAATCCTTAAAATTATTTTCAAAAAGATGTAAAGATATCAAATATACAAAAAATTTGTTATTTACCTTTCTAATGACAGGAACACTATTCTATGCAAGTAGTAATGATTCAAATGAAGATAAAATAAAGAATGCTAGAAAGCAGGTTGAATCATCTATTACTGATATAAAGAAGTTATTTAAGGAGGCTAAAAGGGAAAATAATAAACTGCTTAAAAGTTCAAATCTTGAACTTGTTCAGCTTATGGAACAGGGAGATCATGTGGTAAAATCTCCTTGGAGTTCTTGGCAATATGGAGCAAATTATTTTTATAGTAATTGGAATGGAACATGTAAAGGAAGAGGAGACAAAGCAGAAAAGTATCCTTATGAAGGAATATTTAAGAGAGGAGAATGGTGGATAAGCAACGTATCTCCTGACAGCAAAACATATGATAGGGTGGCTGTAACAAATGATCCTTTGTCTACTTCCACAAAAACTAGAAATGACTTGGGACTCACATATGGACTCGTTGGAACAAGGGAAGTTCCTGATTTAGGAGTGACATTGATTATAGAACCTAAAATTAATATAAATATACCCAATATACCCAATCTAAATATTACACCAAATGTAATTACACCGAATGTAAGGTTTACAATACCAGATGTATCAACAGTTACATTTAATCCTACAACATTACATGAGATAAATCCCAATGTATTTAACCCACCAGCATTAAATGAAGTGGCCATAGGTTTTGCTCAGGATATGCAAGGGGTATCCTTTTTCGCAGAGCCAAATGCTATTATAAACAATGCAAATTCTACAGCAAATTCAGCTGGAACAACAGTGACTATAGTGGATAGTGGATTTAGTGTGGACAATCCCTTTACTTATGAAGGACAAAAGATAAATCAGGGAAGAAGTACAACAGGAACAGGAACAATAGCGGGAACATGGACTTCTGCTCAGTCAAATCCTGATCCAGCTGTAACAAGCTATAGTGATGTAAGGGCAGGAAGTATTATAACCAATTCGATAGGAGTTTATAACCAATATTTGGGTTCAACAGGATATAGGACGGGGGTTGATACATCACCACAGACAGTGTTCAGTTTTACCCAGTTTCAACAGTCAAGTACATCGGTTGAGCCTGGAATAGCTTTACAAACAACGGTAGCAGGAGACTGGACTCTTTTAAATACAACTTCTAATCCAAGAGAAAGGGGAAAGGCAGTTAGAAACACTTTAAGATTTATGAGTGTTAATGGAACTCATGTAAGTTCATATTATGACCCTATGATTATTAATTTTAATGGGAATCTAACTTTGAAGGGAAGATCTTTAGCAGATCCAGTAATAATATCAGCAACTAAACAGAGCCCTCATATAACAGTAGGAATGGAAATGCAGGCTGCCAGTGGAAAAGAATCCATATTTAATAATAATGGAATCTTCAACCTTGAAAGAGAGGCTGCAAAACCAGCAGTAAGTGCTACAGATGACGCATTAGGTATATATCTTATAGGGATGACAGCAATGATAGAAGATTATGCCCAGTACCAACCAACTTCTGGAAATGTAATATCAAATAGGTATTCTGATATTACATATAGACCATGGGCTTCAGAAATGAACAATAATGGTACTATAAATATAAAAAGTGTCGATAGTATTGGTATAGATTTTTCTGAATATAACTTTCATCCACAAGCTTTAATAGGAACTAATACAGATAAGCAAGCCTCCTGGGGGAATAAAGGATCACTAAGTACTTATATTAAGGTTGGAGATATTAAAGTAACAAGTACAGATCCTGGAAATACACCAGCAGCAAGGGGAAGTTATGCAATAAGGGTTCCAAATATATTTAATGGTGGAACTTCTGGAAAGACAGTAGATACAGAAGGAATATATTATGATGAAACTATCATAGATGGTAACGGAGGAACAATAACTCTTGAAGGTAGTCATAATACAGGTATATCAGTTTCTAAAATTATAGGTGGTTCAGGATTTGGTACAGATACATATAATGAATATACAATGACTCCTACAACTGGAACATATGCAGGTAAAGTGTATACGGTAGGACGTGGGAATATGAGTGTTTATAACTATCAGACAGGTATTGGAGCCAATGGAAACGGAGTAGGTGGAACAGGAACGCCACATGGGATAACTGTTGCAAAAACACTTAACAATACAGGGAGAACAGCGAATGACCTAATAGGAAATATATATAATCTTAACATATTAGTAGACGGGACCGAAAATGTAGGATTTTTAAGAAAATCTGACTATATGGCAGGAAATTATTCTGCAGCAGCATTGTCAAAGGCAGCAGGAGATTTTAACATAATGGATACCCATGTAAGAAATATAGATTTTGCACCTACAGCAAATGGAGGAATTTTATTTAGAACAGATAAATACGGAATAAATCTTGTAAGGGACTTGACAGTAAATCCTGGTAATGCAAGTATTACAGATAAAAGATTTAATATGATTATGCTTGCCAATGGAGGCTATAATCCAGGGATAAGTACAAAGGTTCAAAATACCGGGGACATAACTATATCTTCTGGAGGTCAGAATGTAATAGGACTAATGGCGTATAATGGAGGTCAGGCAGTAGTAACAGGGGATTTGACAATAACAAATTCTCCTACATCAATAGGACTTGTAATAGGTGGAAAAAATACTGTAGGTGGAAGTAGTGGATCAAGTTCTGGAAATATATCAGTAACAGGAAGTGGTTCAGCAGGAGTATACAATAATGCTGGTACTTATAATATGACTGGTGGAGATATAACAGTAACAGGAGACAATACTATAGCAGTGTATGCTGACGCGGACGGAACAACTTTAGCTGATACAACTCTTGGTGCAGGGACAGTTACTTCTACAGGAAATGGAGCAGTTGCACTTTATGCAGGTGGAGGTTCAGACATAAAACTAAATGGTACAGTAGTATCTGTAGGAAATGATGGACTTCTATTCTATGGATCGGGAACAGCAGCAGATGCATCCCAGCTTTATCTGACAGGAAATGCCACTGCCAACATAGGGACAGGTGGAACGGCATTTTATGTAAAAAATGTATCGGGAAGTCCACTGGAAAGTATACGTCATGCTTCTTCGACAGGAACATTGACAGTAAACCTTGCAAATGGATCTACATTGCTGGTGGCGGAAGGGACAGGTGGAAATACAGGTGGAGAATTGGTTTCAAACTTAAGTTCATCAGGACTGTCTGCAACAGGAATGGTAATAAACGGTACATTGGGACAATATACGCCTTATAAGGCTTCAAGAGTACATCTTGGGGTAGATGTGGATTCCAACCTTGACAATGCTTCGGATGCCTACTTAAATTCAGAATTTTCATCATCAAGTGTGACACTGCATTCTGGAAAAACAATATCTGGTTCCGGTGCTGTAACGACACCGCTGGCACTTGCCAACAAGGCTAAAGCAGCTATAGCTCAGAAAAATACAACAGTCGGAATAGGTAGAAATGATGTAATTCTCATGAATAACGGTACAATAAATCTAACAGGAACAGGAATGGCAGGAATAGTGGGAGAATTTGCTGAAATAGTCAATAATAACATTATAAATACTACAGGAAACGACTCTACTGCAATTATTGTTTCAAATGGAGGAATAGCAACAAATGCTGTCACAGGTAATATAACAATGGGAAATGGTGGAGTAGGAATGGCAGGAATTAACTATCTTGGGGTAACTGATACACCATCAGCATTACAACCTGCTACAGGTGACGGATTTATTGAGATAGTTCATAATGGAAGCATAACATCAAATGGGACATCAGATTCAGCTATAGGAATACTTTCTCTTGATATAGAACAGAATAATAACGGAGTAGCAGTAACAGCTACAAAAGCTTCTTCAGTAACACTTGGAGCAGGTTCAAAGATAGATGTATCATCATTTTCAGATGGAGTGGGAGTATACTCAAAAGGAGTATACAGACATGGATCCCCTGCTGTCATAACAGATAATGGAGGAGATATAACTGTAGGATTAAACGGAGTAGGAATGTACTCTGAAGGAGCAGTTATAAATGCTACAGGTGGAACAATAATATCTGTAAACAATGCGACTGCACAGGGAATATTTACTGATTCTGATTTAAACAATGGTAAAACTATTACACTATTAGGGGATAAATCTATAGGAATACATAACTATGGAGTGAATGGAATGTATCCTTTAAATAGGGTTAGAAGCTATGTAGATATTAATAATTTCGGAACAATAAATTTAGGAAATTCTGCCAATATAAATAATCCAAGTATAGGAATATATACAAAATCCGGTAATGTGGAACATACGGGAACAATTATCGGTGGAATCAATACATTGGGAATATATTCGGAAACACCGCTAAAAGTGGGAATAAACGGTGGAACTATAACACATGGAGATGGTGGAATAGGAGTGTATAAGAAACAGGGAACTGTAGATCTTGTAAACAGCTCAAATATTACTGTGGGAAATGGTGGAATAGGAGTCATAGGTGATGATAATGTTTCCATAATAAATACTTCTTCCACTGTAAATATAGGAGATGCAGCCTTCGGATTTACGGTATTAGGAACCGGAACAAATAATTACTTAAGTACAGGTTCATCAACAGTAAATATGGGAACAGGAAGTGTGTATTTTTATAAGGCTGGAACAGGAAGTGCAACATCATTCACTACTGTAAATACCAATGGAAGTAGAAATGTCGGTATATATGCAACAGGAGCCTCTACAGTAGTAGATAACTATGGAAATATAAACTATACAACAGGTATAGGAAATGTGGGAGCTTATGCAGACTTAGGAGGGACAGTTAATAATTTTGGAAATATAACAATCGCAGGATCTGATGTTGATAATAACTTCTACTCCATAGGAATGGCGGCAAAGAATGGTGGAAATGTATACAATCATTCCTCAGGAACAATAAATGTTACAGGGGATTACGGAATAGGTATGTTTGCACAGGGGATAGGTTCGTATGCAGAAAATAATGGTACAATTAATGTAATGGGGAATACTTTAAATTCCTACGGAATGTATCTTGACGACTTTGCAAAGGGTGTAAATAATGGATTGATAACTACAGCAGGAACAGGTGGAGCAAAGGTCATAGGAGTTGCCGTATTAAATGGAGCAGAATTTACTAACAATGGAATAGTGGATATAAACCTTGATAATTCGACAGGAGTATACATTAAGGATGCCATTATTAAGAACTATGGTACAATAAGGATATCAGGAACAGGTTCGATGGGGGTAAAGAGTAGTAGCGGGAAATATGAAGATGCTTCAGGAAATCAGAGTCCTGTAAGTGCTGCAAACCTTTCAGGGGTAACAGCTACAAATGGAGCAATTGATTTAGTTGTGGAATCAGCTTTCGATCCATCTGCAACAAAAGGAGGGACTTCCATATTACCTGACGGTTCTACAGGAACTATAAGAGCTTACATAAACGGAGAGGAGATTGATGTTCATGATCTCTCTCCAGGACCGCATCCTTATGTACAGAACTATGCTTTTTCAAATGTGGGAATATATATAGATACACTTGGAAGAACAAAGCCTATTAACTGGGTGGACGGTTATAATCCCCTTATAGATAATGACCTTATAATAGGAGCAGAGGCTACGGAACTGTCCAATTCAAAAGCAATAAGGGTGGGTAGTGATATAATCACACCATTCCTGAATTCAGGTTATATGTTTAGTAATCTGAATGTCCTATCGGGATCTCTTACATGGGTGGCAACACCTACATTAGATCCTACTACAGGATATCCAAATGCGGTGACAATGGCTAAAGTACCTTATATGGACTTTGTAAGTAAGGAAGAAAATGCATGGAACTTTGCTGATGGTTTGGAACAGAGATATGGAGTAGAAGCTTTAGATTCAAGAGAAAAGGCATTATTTAATAAGCTTAACAGCATAGGTCAAAATGAACAGGTATTATTGACACAGGCTTATGACGAAATGATGGGACATCAATATGCGAATACTCAACAGAGAATAAGTGAAACTGCGGGACTGCTTGATAAGGAATTTAACCATTTGAGAAATGACTGGAGAAATCCTTCAAAGCAAAACAATAAAATAAAAATGTTTGGAATGAGAAATGAATACAAGACTGACACAGCAGGAGTAATAGACTACACAGGTAATGCGTATGGAGTTGCCTATGTACATGAAGATGAAGAAATAAAACTGGGAAGCTCAAGCGGATGGTATGCGGGGGCAGTAGTTAATAACTTTAAATTTAAGGACATTGGAAAATCAAAAGAAAGCCAGACAATGATAAGAGCAGGACTCTTTAAGACAATGTCACCTAATTCGGATCATAATGGTTCCCTAAGGTGGACAGTATCTGGAGATATCTTTGCTGGAATTAATGAAACAAAACGTAAATTCCTTGTGGTGGATGAAATCTTCAATGCAAAAGGGGACTATACTTCATATGGTGCTTCCCTTAAAAATGAAATAGGTTACGATATAAGGTTAAGTGAAAGGACACACCTAAGACCTTTCGGATCCTTAAAAATGGAATATGGAAGATTTTCCAGCATAAAGGAAGATACAGGAGAAATAAGGCTTGAAGTTGAAGGAAACGACTACTTCTCAGTAAAACCTGAAATAGGAGTAGAATTTAAATATGTGCAGCCTATGGCTGTAAGAACACACTTGTCAGTGGGATTAAGTGCTGCTTACGAAAGGGAGCTAGGAAAAATTTCTGATGTAAATAATAGAGGAAGAGTAAGATTTACAGGGGCTGACTGGTTTGGAATAAGAGGAGAAAAAGACGACAGAAGAGGAAATGGTAAGTTTGACCTAAATATTGGTGTTGATAATACAAGATTTGGAGTAACATTAAATGCAGGATATGACACTAAAGGAAAAAATATAAGAGGAGGAATAGGATTTAGAGCTATTTACTAATAAATACTTTTTTCATCCTTAAAGTTAAAATAAGAAAAGGGACTGTATTAAGGGCAGGAAGTTCTATAAATTTAGATGGACTCCCTTAAACAGTCTTTTCTTAATATAGTATGTAATATGTAAAACAATTTTAAAAAAAATAGTGAAATTATATTTGATTTAGTGTATAATATGTAGAAATAAAATAAAGAGTAATAGAAAGAGGTGGAAAAAATATGTGGTTTACTAAATCACAAGAGGAAGTTTTAAAGGAACTGAATGTTAATCCTGCTACAGGACTGACAACAGGTGAAGTAACAGAAAGACTTGAAAAATATGGACAAAATAAATTAAAGGGGAAACCTAAGAAAACACTGATACAGCTGTTTCTTGCACAACTGAAGGATATGCTCATATATGTACTTATTGGGGCAGCAGTAATAAATATAGTTGCACATGGGGTGGAAGGGATTAAGGATGCTCTTATAATTCTTTCAGTTGTCCTTATAAACGCTATTGTAGGAGTGGTGCAGGAATCAAAGGCTGAAAAAGCTTTGGAAGCATTACAGCAGATGACTACTCCCAAAAGTCTTGTAAGGAGAAACGGGGAAGTTATAGAAGTTAGTTCAGAGGAGCTTGTACCAGGGGATATTTTAATAATAGATGCAGGGAGGTTTATTCCTGCAGATGTAAGACTTATTGAAAGTGCGAATCTCCAGATAGAAGAATCTGCCCTAACAGGGGAATCTGTTCCAAGTGAGAAAAATGCGGAATTTATAGCAAAAGATGAAAAGATTCCGGTGGGAGATAAGGAAAATATGGCATTCATGTCTACTATGGCCACTTACGGAAGAGGAGAAGGGGTTGTAGTAGGAACAGGTATGGAAACAGAAATTGGTAAGATCGCCAAAATACTTGATGACGATGACAATACTCTCACCCCTTTACAGATAAAGCTGGAAGAACTTGGGAAAATGCTAGGATATATGGCGATGGGAATATGTGCCTTGATTTTTGCCATAGGGCTGTTTCAAGGTAGAGATCCTCTTGATATGTTTATGACAGCGATAAGTCTTGCGGTAGCTGCAATACCTGAAGGACTTGTGGCAATAGTTGCTATTGTCCTTGCCATGGGTGTTACAAAAATGTCAAAGATAAATGCCATAGTTAGAAAATTACCCGCAGTAGAGACACTTGGTGCGGTAAACATCATCTGTTCAGATAAAACAGGAACTTTAACTCAAAATAAGATGACAGTAGTAAAAACATACACCTATGAAAATTTAAAAGATATTCCTTCTACAGGAAGAGACTTTATTGCTGATAAGGATGAAGTAGAGCTAATAAAGTCATTTGTCCTTTGTTCGGACGCTTCCATAGATAGTGGACAGGATATAGGAGATCCTACAGAAGTAGCCCTTGTGGTTCTTGGGGATAGATTTAACCTTGAAAAGAACACTTTAAATGCAGAATATAAACGGGTGGGTGAAAATCCTTTTGACTCTGATAGAAAACTAATGTCAACATTAAATGAAGAGGGAAGTGGATACAGGGTTCATACAAAAGGGGCAATAGATAATATCCTTACAAAATCTGATAAAATTTTGGTCAATGGAGAAATAGTTCCTCTAACTGAAGAAATGAAAAGTAAAATATTAAAGGTTACAGAAGAAATGTCAGATGCCGCTTTAAGAGTGTTAGGTGTAGCTTTTAAAGATGTGAATACTAAAATAACTCCTGAAGAAATGGAAAGTAACCTTGTAGTTGTAGGAATAGTGGGAATGATAGATCCTCCTAGGACAGAGGTTAAGGACTCTATAGCGGAGGCGAAAAAGGCAGGAATTACTCCGATAATGATAACAGGAGACCATAAAAATACAGCTGTTGCCATAGCAAAGGAGCTGGGAATAGCTACAGATATAAGTGAGAGTTTGACAGGTTTAGAAATCGACATGCTGTCAGATGAAGAGTTTGCATCAAATATAAATAAATATAAGGTATTTGCAAGAGTATCCCCTGAACACAAAGTTAAGATAGTAAGAGCATTTAAAGAAAAAGGGAATATAGTTTCCATGACAGGGGATGGGGTAAATGACGCACCTTCCCTTAAATTTGCCGATATAGGAGTAGCAATGGGAATTACAGGAACTGATGTTTCTAAAGGTGCAAGTGATATGATACTTACAGATGATAATTTTACTACAATAGTTCATGCTATAGAAGAAGGAAGAAACATCTATAACAATATTAAAAAGACAGTGATGTTCCTCCTTTCATGTAATCTTGGAGAAGTAGTATGTATATTTCTAGCTACATTGTTAAACTGGCCATTACCTTTAATTGCCACTCAGCTGTTATGGGTAAACCTTGTAACTGATACATTACCAGCTATTTGTCTGGGAATAGATCCAGGTGACAAGGATGTTATGAAGAGAAAACCGAGAAACCCTAAGGAAAGTTTCTTTTCTGGAGGAGCTGGAATAAGGGCAGCTATAGGAGGAACATTAATAGGGATACTTACACTGGTGGCATTTTATCTGGGAATGATTCATAATGGAGATAGCATCCCTTTGACAAATGCAGCTTTCTTTAAGACACCGGTTGGAGAAGAAGTACTAACGTATGGAATGACGATGGCATTTATAGTTCTTACTTTCTCACAGTTATTTTACTCATTATCTATGAGAAATAGTAAAAAGACTATATTTGAATTGGGACTCTTTGGGAATAAAATGCTTATTTTATCAATAATAGTAGGAATGTTACTGCAAGTGGGACTTATTTCAACGCCTGCGATAGCAAAGGTATTTAAAGTTACACAGATGGATTCGAGTCATTGGGGAATGGTATTGGGATTGTCAATAATACCATTTATAGTTAACGAAATATTAAAATTATTTTCAAGAAAAAATGAAAAATACGATTAAAAAATAATTAATTCGATTTATAAATATAAATTTTTCTTGACAAATAGAAAAAAAAGGTTAAAATATAGTAAACAGTAAAATAAAACTGTGTTGTTAGTTCAAATGAATATTAGGAGGATGACAATATGTCAAAAAAAGAATTTGTTGAAGCTTATGCGAAAGCTACAGGAGAAACTAAAAAAAGAGCTGAAGAACTGGTTAATGAGTTTCTAGGGACAGTTGAAAAATCTTTGGTAAAAGGAAATCCAGTTCAATTCGTTGGATGGGGGACATTTGATGTTCAGAAAAGGGCAGCAAGAAAAGGGAGAAACCCTCAGACTGGTAAAGAAATTAAAATAGCTGCTAAAAAAGTAGTTAAATTTAAAGTTGGAAAAAAATTAGCTGATAAAGTTGCAGCTTCAAAAAAATAATTTTGGCTGAATTTATAAAAAGAGTTGAAACTAAAGGAAAAACTGAAGTGTCAACTCTTTTTAATTTTTTAGGATGATAAAATTTTAAATATTTATATACTGTAATAACAACTAATTAGAAAATTTATAAAAATATAATAGATATTGTACTTTAAGTGCCAGGTCTGTTAAATTAGAAGATTACCTTCACCATCTATAGCCTTGTAGGCAGGACGGATAATACGTTTATCACTACATATCTGTTCAATCCTATGGGCATTCCAGCTGGCTATTCTGGAAAGGGCAAACAAAGGTGTAAATATATTCTGTGGAATATTTAACAGTTTATAGACAAAACCTGAATAAAGATCCACATTGGCACAGATGACAAAGTCATCTCCCTTTAGTTCCCTTCCTATTTCCTGAGTAAATTTTTCTATATTACAGTAAAGCTCAAATTCATCCAAGGCACCCTTTTCCTTTGCAAGTTCATATGCCTTTGATTTCAGGAGTACTGCACGTGGATCTGACAGTGTGTATATGGCATGTCCCATACCGTATATCTTCCCTGTACCATCAAAAGCTTCCTTATTAAATATTTTCCTTATGTAGTTTTTCAACTGTTCCTTATTTGTATAATTAATATTATGTTTAATGTCATCAACCATCCTAGTTACCATCGAGTTTGCCCCTCCATGAAAGGGTCCCTTTAGGGAACCGATGGAGGCAGAAACTGAAGAATAGGTATCGGTACCACTTGAGGAGACCACATGAGAAGTAAAGGTTGAATTATTCCCTCCCCCATGTTCAGCATGTATTACAAGAATTAAGTCCAGAATTTCTGCTTCAAAAGGGGTAAACTGACTGTCATCCCTCAGCATATGAAGGATATTTTCAGCTATACTGTACTCTTCCTCAGAATTATGTATAATAAGGCTTTTGTTAAAGTGCTTATGATTTACGGCATGATAACTGTATACAAGCAGGCTTGGGAATTTTGCAATCAGATTTAGTGTCTGATTAATAAGATTATCCATGCTGATGTTATCGGGATCCTCATCAATGGTGTAAAGACATAGTACACTTCTTTGCAATTGGTTCATAATATCTTTGCTAGGTTGTCGTAATATAAAATTTTCTATAAATTCATCAGGTAAACTTCTATATTCCTTTAATGTGCTTAGAAACATTTTCAGTTCAAAAGTGGAAGGAATTTTTCCAAACAAAATAAGAAACATTGTTTTTTCAAAGGAGAAGGAAGTATCATCTTTAAATCCTTCGATAAGACTATTTAGAGAAATTCCCCTATAAAATAGCTTACCTTCTATTGGAACTCTTTTTCCTTCATTTACTGAATATCCAATGACAGATCCAATTTTGGTAAGTCCCACGAGAACTCCGGTTCCATTTTTATTACGTAAACCTCTTTTTACGTCCAGTTCATCATACAATTCATCAGAAATAAAATTATTTTTAGTAATCAGATTCCCCAATTCTTTTATAAAATCGCTTTTCATTTGTACCTCCTTAACTAATATATCGGTTATAGATTCTCAATAATCCGGTTTGTAAAGTCGGTTGTAGTGGAATTCCCTCCTAAATCAGAAGTTTTAAATTTCTCTTCTGACAAGGTCTTTAAAATGGCATTTTCAATCCTTGAGGCATGGGAATTTAAATTTAAGTATTTTAGCATTTCTATCCCTGAAAGAAGAAGGGCTAAAGGGTTAGCTTTGTCTTTTCCTGCGATATCAGGGGCAGAGCCATGAACAGCTTCAAATATAGCTATATCATCTCCAATATTAGCACCAGGAGCTACCCCGAGTCCCCCTACAAGTCCGGCGACAAGATCTGATAAAATATCTCCATATAGGTTCATAGTTACAATTACTTGATATTTTTCAGGATTTATTACAAGCTGCATACACATATTATCGATTATTGTTTCCTCCAGCTCAATGTAGGGATATCCTTCTGCCACTTTACGAGCCGTATTCAGAAATAATCCATCAGTAAGTTTAAGTATATTTGCCTTATGGACAACAGTAACCTTACTCAAATTATTATTTTTGGCATATTCAAAAGCTGATTTTAATATCCTGGAACTCCCCTTTTGGGTGATCCTCTTTATGGCAACAGCTGAAGTTTCCTCCTTATCTTCGTATTTTTCTTCCCCGATATAAAGGCCTTCTGTATTTTCCCTAAATATAACAAGGTTTATCTTATCATACTTAGTCTTTATTCCGGGCAAGTTTCTGGAAGGTCTTATATTAGAATATAAGTCATATTTTTTTCTTAAATAAACATTTATACTTCTAAAGCCTTTACCTATCGGAGTAGTAATTGGGCCCTTTATAGCCACCTTATTTTTTTCGACACTTTTGTAAAGACTGTCAGGAATAAGCTCTCCCGTCTTTTCATAAACCTGTATTCCGGCATTTTCAGTTTCAAAGGCAACCGGTACTTGGGCAGCCGAAAAAATTCTCACGAGGCTGTCGGAAATTTCAGGTCCTATCCCATCTCCCGGTATTAATGTAACAGTTCTCATACATATATTCTCCTTTCATAAAATTTAAAATTCGTCACTTGAAGCAAATTTTAAGTATCCTCCATATTCCAATATCTTTATTTCTCTGGAAGAAGCTGCAAATTTAGCTGTAAATTCAGTATTCTTAGTTTTATTCTTTATAATAAATTCTCCCTTTTCAAGAGAACTTCTTATATCAGTAAGTTCTAATTCATCGTATTCATCAATTCCATCATAGTCAGAAAGATTTTTAAACTCCAATGGAATAATACCACTATTTATAAGGTTTGCCTTATGGATTCTAGCAAAGGATTTTGCAATAACAACCTTTATACCTAGATAGAGAGGTAATAGTGCCGCATGTTCCCTACTAGAGCCCTGACCGTAATTATCGCCACCTACAATGATTCCTCCATTATTTTTTTCAGCTCTTTCCTTAAAGTCGGGAATCAATGTTTCAAAACAATGTTCAGAAAGTTTTGGGACATTTGACCTGAATGGAAGCAATGCCGCATAAGAAGGACAGATATCATCTGTTGTAATATTATCTCCAGCCTTAAAGATAACTTTTTTAGTTATCGTATCTGTTAACTTATCTCCTATAGGGAAAGGTTTTATATTAGGTCCCATTATGATTTCTGTAGATTTCCTTTCAGAAGCATCCTTTGAAGGATAAATATAGTAATTATCTGAAGATTCATATTTTTCAGGTATTTCAACTATAATCTCCTCTCCAAGTTCCCTTGGATCAGTAAGATATCCGGTTAAGGCTGATGCAGCAGCAGTTTCAGTACTTACAAGGTAAACTTCAGCATCCATTGTCCCACATCTTCCTTTAAAGTTTCTATTAAAAGTCCTTAGAGATACCCCTTTAGACTTTGGAGCCTGTCCCATACCAATACAAGGTCCGCAGGCAGCTTCAAGAAGTCTTGCCCCCGCCCCTATAAATTTAGATAATGCCCCATTTTCTGAAATAGTTTTCATTATGTTACTTGATCCAGGAGACAAAACTAAGCTCACATCAGGATGAACACTTTTTCCATCCAGTATAGCTGCAAGTTTCATAAAATCAGAATAGGAAGAGTTTGTACACGAACCTATTGCTATCTGATCCACCTTTATTTTTCTTTCCGGTATTTTATGTACATTGTCAGGGCTATGTGGAAAAGCTGCAAGAGGTACAAGCTCATCCAGGTTTATAACCAGTTTTTCGTCATAATAAGCATTTTCATCAGGGAAGAGAGGCATATAGTCTTCGCCTCTTGACTGTCTTTCAAGAAAATCCTTTGTATTTTCATCACTTGGAAAAATGGAAGTAGTAGCTCCAAGTTCAGCTCCCATGTTTGTAATAGTGGCACGATCTTCAACTGTAAGGTTTTTTATCCCTTCACCTGTATACTCAATAACATATCCTACTCCACCTTTTACAGTAAGTTCCTTAAGGACATAAAGAATAATATCCTTGGCAGAAACCCAAGGCTGTAGTTTCCCTTTAAGTTCTACATTGAATACCTTTGGCACCTTGAGGTAGTATAGTCCCCTTGCCATACCGATTGCTACATCAAGACCTCCCGCCCCGATTGCTAACATACCTAATCCTCCACCAGTAGGAGTATGACTGTCAGAACCTATCAGTATTTTTCCTGGCTTTCCAAACTTTTCAAGATGAAGCCTGTGGCATATTCCATTTCCAGGTTTTGAAAAGATTATGTTGTGTCTTGCAGCGGAAGTCTTTATAAATTCATGATCATCAGCATTTTCAAAACTTGACTGTAGCATATTATGGTCAACGTATGCAACTGATACTTCGGTAGACACATCCTCAATATTCATAGCATTTAGCTGTAAATAAGCCATTGTTCCAGTAGAATCCTGAGTAAGAGTCTGGTGAACCTTTACAGCGATTTCATTTCCAGCTTTCAGCTCACCTTTTATAAGATTATTATTCAGTATCTTATAGGTTAAATTCATTCCCATTTTTCTTAATCCTCCAAAATTTAAATTTTTCTTCTAATATAATAATTATATATGTTATAGGGGAAATAGTCAAACTATAACGTATATATAATACTAATGATAACAATATATAATATATAAATATAGAAAGTTTAAAAGTAAGTGATATAAATGTATAAGAAAATTCAAGGATAAATAAAGTGTATGCTATAATAAATAAAATAAATGATACAGAAAAG
>JBGXYD010000048.1:0-20167 GCA_041815005.1 Leptotrichia sp.
AATTTTTCCGGGAGTGATTGGAAAAGTAAGTCCTTCAGTTGGAGAAGGTAGAACACATGCCCTAGACGGATGTACAGTTATTACTGTTGGACGTATAGTAGGATTTCAAGAAGGTGTAATAGATATGAGCGGACCTGCTGCTCCTTACTGCCCATTCTCTGAAACTGTAAATTTATGTGTTGTTATTGAACCTAAAGAAGGTTTGGAAACACATGTTTATGAAAAGTCAGGACGCCTTGCAGGACTTAAAGTTGCAGCATTCTTAGGAGAAACTGCAAGAAATCTTGAACCTGATACATTGGAAGTATATGAAACTAAGCCTATTTTTGAACAGGCAGCAATGTATCCGGATCTTCCGAAGGTAGGATATGTACACATGCTTCAGTCACAGGGATTATTACACGATACTTACTATTACGGAGTAGATGCTAAGGATTTTGTACCTACTTTCATGTATCCTACAGAAATTATGGATGGTGCTATTGTATCAGGTAACTGTGTTGCTCCATGTGACAAGGTTACTACATATCATCATCAGCATAACCCTGTTATAGATGACTGCTACAAATATCATGGAAAGGAAATAAACTTCATGGGAGTTATCCTTACTAATGAAAACGTATTCCTTGCAGACAAGGAACGTCATTCAGATATGGTTGCAAAACTGGCTGAATGGATGGGACTTGACGGGGTACTGATAACAGAAGAAGGATATGGAAATCCTGATACGGATCTGATGATGAACTGTCAGAAAGTTGAAAGAAAAGGTGTCAAGGTAGTTCTTATAACAGATGAATTCCCTGGTAAAGACGGTAAGTCGCAGTCACTTGCAGATACTTGTGAAGAAGCTACAGCACTTGCTTCATGCGGACAAGGAAATGCTACATTGAAGTTCCCTGTTATGGATAAGATAATAGGAACGACTGAATATATTGAAAGCCAGATAGGTGGTTGGGCAGGATGTATAAATGAAGACGGTTCTTTTGAAGCTGAACTTCAGATTATAATAGCATCGACTATAGCAAATGGATTTAATAAACTTGCGGCAAGAGGATATTAAGGAGGTATTAAAATGGCTAAATATAAGGTAGTACATTATATAAATCAATTTTTTGCAGGAATTGGTGGAGAAGAAATGGCAGGAATTAAGCCTGAAATAAAGACAGAATTACCACCAATATCACAACAGTTAAAAAATCAATTAGGTGAAGATTACGAAATTGTTGCAACAGTAGTATGTGGAGACAACTATTTTGGAGAAAATTTAGAAGAAGCAACAGATACAATAATAGAAATGGTTAAGAAATATGAACCGAATGTATTTGTAGCAGGACCTGCATTTAACGCAGGAAGATACGGAGTTGCATGCGGAACTATATGTAAAGCTGTAGAAGAAAGATTAGGAGTACCTGTAATTACTGCTGCCTATGAAGAAAACCCAGGAGTAGATATGTTCAGGCAGGATGTCATTATCGTAAAGACTGGAGATTCTGCCGCAACTATGAGAAAAGCATTACCTGCTATGGCAGCCTTAATAAAGAAACTGGCAACTGGAGAAGAAGTATTAGGACCGGCAATTGAAGGATATCATGAAAGAGGAATAAGGGTAAACTACTTTGCAGAAGAAAGAGCATCAACAAGGGCAATGAAAATGCTTATTAAGAAAATGAAAGGTGAACCGTTTGAAACAGACTTGCCAATGCCTAAATTTGACAGGGTAGAACCTGCAGCTCCTGTAAAGGATATTAAGAAAGCTAAAATAGCTGTGGTAACTTCAGGAGGAATAATACCTCATGCAAACCCTGACCGTATAGAGTCCTCAAATGCGACTAAGTTTGGGGCATATACATTGGAAGGAATGGACAGTATGCCAGCTGATGTATACACTACTATCCATGGTGGATATGACAGACAGTTCGTTATAGAAAACCCTAACCTTGTAGTACCTCTTGATGTATTAAGGGAAATGGAAAAAGACGGAGAATTTGGAGAACTGTACAATACATTCTTCTCTACAACAGGAACAGGAACTGCAACTGGATCTGCTGCTAAATTTGGAACAGAAATAGGACAGAAGCTGATTGACGAACATGTAGACGCAGTTATCCTTGTATCTACTTGAGGAACTTGTACACGTTGCGGTGCAACGATGGTAAAAGGTATCGAAAGATACGGAATTCCTGTAGTTCATATGGCTACAGTAGTACCTATTTCATTAACAATAGGGGCTAATAGAATAATCCCTGGAGTGGGAATTCCATATCCATTAGGAGATCCAACTCAAGGAGAAGAAGAATCTAAAAAAATACGTAAACGTATGGTAAGAAGAGCATTGAAAGCCCTTCAAACACCAGTAGACGGACAGACTGTATTTGAAAAAGATGATTTTTAGTCAAAACTTTATTCAGGAGGGACTAATATATGGGAGAAAATAATGGTGCAGTTAATTGGAAAAGAGTTCTAATACTTGCAGGAGCAATAATAGCTTTTACTATTGGTTCAGGATTTGCCACAGGACAGGAAATAGTGCAATATTATACAGCTTATGGAATGCACACTCTTTCTGTTTTAGCTGTGTTTGTGGTAGCATTTCTATATTATAATTTTTCTTTTGCAAATGCAGGAGCAGAAGAAAAATTTGAAAAATCAAATGATATATATAAATATTATTGTGGAAAACATTTAGGGACATTTTTTGATTATTATTCAACAATATTCTGTTATATGTCATTATGGGTAATGGTAGGAGGAGCAGGAAAAAATCTTAATGAAGCTTATGGACTGCCCCTCTGGGTTGGAGCAGTAATACTAATAGTATTGACTGTAATAACAGTTATAGGAGGACTTAACTCTCTTGTAGATGCTATAGGTATAGTCGGACCTGCAATAGTTGTCCTCTGTATAGCAATAGGGCTTATTACTTTTGTAAGGGATGCCGGAAATATCCCTGCCGGTTTAGAAGCAATAAAAACAGGTGCTCTTGAAGGAGCTAAACAAGGTGAAACTATAAAAAATGCAGGAGCAAACTGGCTCATATCAGGATTATCTTATGCTGGATTTGTACTTTTATGGTTTGCGAGCTTTACTACGGCTTTAGCAACAACTAACAGTAAAAAAGATCTTCGTCATGGTATAATCTGGGGGACAGTAGCATTATCAATAGCGATTATCGTAGTTTCCTTCGCACAAATTGCAAATATTAATAGGGGAAGTAATGGACTCTATGTATGGAATGCAGGAATTCCTAATCTTATACTTGCAAATTCCATAGTACCTATTTTTTCAAAAATATTTGCATTAGTTGTATTTGCAGGAATTTATACGACTGCAGTACCTCTACTTTACAATCCTGTTTCTAGATTTTCCAAGGAAGGGACATCTAAATTTAAACTACTCACAGTAGTATTGGCAGGAATAGCTTTAGTAGTAGGATTATATTTAGATTTTAGAGTACTTGTAAACACTATATATGTATTAAATGGATATGTAGGTGCAGTACTTATAGTATTCATGCTGTGGAAAACAGCTCAGAAGATAAGAGGATAAATAATATTTATTCAAAAAATTATAAAAATTTATTATTGGCAACCTATGATTATTGTTTATAGGTTGCCATCTCCCCTTAATCTTACTTTATAAGAAGATTATATACGAATTTATGAACTTATGAAATTTCAGATTTTAAAAATAGAGTATACAGATATTTATTCAAAAAAAGAAGGAGAATAAATCTATGTGGGAATTAAGTAGAGCATCACTTATAACAAATAATGATAAAGTTCTAGAAAAATACAGAGATAAGTTAAAATGTATCTTTGTAGAGGATTATAGGAAAGTTTTGCTCAAAACAAGAGATTTTGTATACGACAGACATATCCTATTATCACACCCTCAAGCTTCCAGTTTAAAGCCTAATCAGACACCTTACAGATCAGTATTGGTATATCCTAAAGATGAACAGGATAGCAATATGAAAGATGTGATGCTTATTGAAAAATGTATAGAGGTTTTTAATCAGTGGCAGGAGATAGCTAAAACGCCTAAAGATTATGATAATAATGTATCAGAGGATTTTAAAACAATTGACTTATCAGTAATAGACAATATAATGTCTAGATTATATTAGAAATTAAGAATTCATAATTTCTTTGAATTCAATAAATTTAAAAAAGGGAAAATAAAATATAGAAAATTCGATAATTGTAACAAATTTAATAAATTAAAGGAGGAGAAATCATGCGTCTTGAATTAGGGAAAATCCACATAAAGGATATTAAGTTTGCAGAAGAGTCAAAGATTGAATCTAATATCCTTTATGTCAACAAGGAAGAGTTAATTAAAGAAATTTGGGATGATGAGTCAATTGCATCGGTAGACATTGACATTGCCCGTCCTGGAGAAAGTGTCAGAATTACTCCAGTAAAGGATGTTATAGAACCTAGAGTCAAGGTGGAAGGAAGAGGAGGAATTTTTCCAGGTGTGTTGTCAAAAGTGGATACTGTAGGAGAAGGAAGAACCATTGCACTAAAGGGAATGGCTGTTGTAACTACTGGGAAAATAGTAGGATTCCAGGAAGGAATAATAGATATGACCGGAATTGGTGCAGAATATACTCCTTTTTCAAAGGTTAACAATCTTATAATAATAGCTGAACCTGCTGAAGGAGTAAAACAGCATGACCATGAAAAAGCAGTAAGATATATAGGATTTAAAGCTGCTAGATATTTAGGTGAGCTGGCAAGAAATCTTGAACCGGAAGAGATAAAAGTATATGAAACTAAGCCTCTTCTTGAACAGATTGCAGAATATCCAGATTTACCTAAAGTAGGGTATGTATACATGCTTCAGACTCAAGGACTGCTTCATGATACATATGTGTATGGAGTAGATGCAAAACAAATAGTACCTACTTTATTGTATCCTACAGAAATAATGGATGGAGCAATTGTTTCGGGAAATTGTGTTTCTGCATGTGACAAAAATCCCACTTATGTACATTTAAATAATGGTGTTATAGAAGAATTATACGAAAAGCATGGAAAGGAAATAAATTTTCTAGGTGTTATAATTACAAATGAAAATGTATATCTGGCAGATAAGGAGAGATCATCCAACTGGACAGCAAAGTTTACAAAATATTTAGGGCTTGATGCAGTAATTATATCTCAGGAAGGATTCGGAAATCCTGATACTGACCTTATAATGAACTGTAAAAAGATAGAATCTGAAGGAGTAAAGACTGTTATTGTGACGGATGAGTATGCTGGACAGGATGGAGCAAGTCAAAGTCTTGCCGATGCAGATCCCAAGGCTGATGCAGTAGTAACAGGAGGAAATGCAAATCAGGTAATAGTTTTACCTAAATTGGATAAGATAATAGGGCATATAGAAGTGGTAAATGTAATTGCAGGAGGAAATCAATATTCTTTGAAGGAAGACGGAACAATTGAAACTGAAATTCAGGCAATAACAGGAGCTACTAATGAAACAGGATTCGGATATTTAAGTGCTAAAACTTATTAATTAAATCAGGAGGGAAAAAAAATGTCTAAAATAAGAGTTGTACACTATGTAAACCAGTTTTTTAGTGGAGTCGGAGGAGAGGAAAAGGCTCACATAGAACCTGAGCTTAGACTTGAACTTCCTCCAATATCCAGTCAGCTACAGGCTCAGCTGGGGGAAGAATATGAAGTAGTAGCAACAATAGTATGTGGAGACAGTTACTTTAATGAAAACTTGGAAAAAGCACAGGAAACTTTATTAGGTATGGTAAGGGAACTGAGGCCTCAGCTATTCATAGCAGGACCAGCTTTTAATGCAGGACGTTATGGAGTTGCTTGTGGAACTATAACTAAAGTTGTTCAGGATGAATATAATATACCTGCATTGACAGCAATGTATATTGAAAATCCAGGATCAGATATGTTCAAAAAGAGTGTATACATAGTTCAAACTTCCGATAGTGCTGCCGGAATGAGAAAGGCTATGCCGGCATTGGCAAAATTAGCTAAGAAGCTGGTTAAGGGGGAAAAAGTGCTTTCTCCAGCGGAAGATGGATATCTTCCTAGAGGGCTAAGGGTAAACTTTTTCCATAATGAAAGAGGATCAAAACGTGCAGTGGAAATGCTAGTAAAGAAAATAAAAGGAGAACCATTTGAAACAGAATATCCTATGCCAAACTTCGATCGTGTGGCTCCTAACCCAGCAGTAAAAGATATAACAAAAGCGAGAATAGCACTGGTAACTTCAGGAGGAATAGTTCCCAAGGGGAATCCAGACCGTATTGAATCATCTTCAGCATCTAAATACGGTGAATATTCAATAGAAGGGGTTATGAACCTGACAGAAGAAACATATGAAACAGCCCATGGAGGATATGACCCTGTTTATGCGAACCTTGATTCAGATTGTGTGCTTCCGGTAGATGTATTACGTGAAATGGAAAAGGAAGGAAAAATAGGAAAACTTCATGAAAAATTTTATAGTACTGTAGGAAACGGAACTGCGGTAGCAAGCTCCAAAAAATTTGCAGCTGAATTTTCACAAAAATTGTTGGCAGATGGTGTAGATGCAGTTATTCTGACATCCACTTGAGGAACTTGTACACGTTGCGGTGCAACGATGGTAAAAGAAATAGAAAGGGCAGGACTTCCTGTAGTTCATATGTGTACAGTAGTACCGATTTCCTTGACGGTTGGAGCAAACAGGATAGTTCCTACAATAGCGATACCTCATCCACTTGGAAATCCTGCATTGGATAAGGAAGAGGAAGTTAAAATCAGAAGAAAGTTGGTGGAAAAAGCTCTAGTGGCTTTAACTACAGAGGTTAGTGAGCAAACAGTATTTGAAAATTAAGATTTACAAAATAATATAAAGACAGGTGGGATAATTATGGAGTATTTTAAAAGGGCAATGGAACTTAAGGAAGAAACAATCTCGAACAGGAGACACATACATCAAAATGCAGAAGTGGGACTTATTTTACCTAAAACAAAAAAATTTGTAATGGAGAAACTTAAAGAATATGGATATGAACCGGAAGAATGTGGACATGGAATCAAAGCAATAATAGAAAAAAAAGGGAAAGTATTTCTTTTGAGGGCAGATATGGATGCACTTCCAATGGGTGAAGAAAGCGGTCTTGAGTTTGCCTGCAATACTGGAACTGAAGCACATACATGCGGACACGACATTCATACATCTATGCTTTTAACTGCTGCAAAAATGCTGAAAGAAAATGAAGACAAGTTGGAAGGAACAGTTAAATTTATGTTTCAACCGGCAGAAGAAATTTTTAAAGGTGCAAAGGATATGATTGAAGCAGGAATTCTTGAAAATCCAAAAGTGGATGCTGCTTTTGGACTACATGTAGCGGCAGGAAAGCTACCTTTACCGATGATTATATATAATAATAAAGATGCATTGATGTATTCAGTAGATGTATTTAAAATAATAGTTAAAGGTAAAGGTTCTCATGGTGCAACACCCCATCTGGCAATAGATCCGATAAATATTGCGACACATATTTATCTGGGATTTCAAGAATTGATTGCTAGGGAAAATAATCCTTCCCATTCCTGTGTACTTACTATTGGACAGTTTGAGTCGGGTTCAGCTCCAAATATTATCCCTGAAACTGCTGTTCTTCAAGGGACAATACGTACAAATAACAAGGAAGCAAGAGGACTTTTAGTGAGAAGAATGAAGGAAGTTGCTGAAAAGACTGCTGAAGTATATGGAGGTAGCGTAGAAATAGAAATGATAGCTGATGCCCCTCCCCTTATATGTGATACACAGCTTACAGATAATCTTGTTAAGTACATAAGGGAAATGAAAATACCAAATATGAAGGAATATGCTGGAATGTCAGCGACTACTTCAGAAGACTTTGCTGTAGTTGTTGATAAAGTACCAGGCGTATTTATGTTTGTTTCAGCAGGGTTTCCTGATGAAAGGGGAAATTATCAAGTACATAATCCAAAAGTGCAGTTTAACGAAGATGTATGTCCAGTGGGTGCTGCTATTTTAGCTGAATGTGCCACTAGATGGCTTAAAGAAAATAAATAACAGAAGAGGTGGTTTTATGTCGGAAATGCAGTCAAATGTAGCAATTCTATTACCGAAAAATAAAAAAATAATGACGGAACTGGGTGGTATATGTTTTGTACTGGCAGGAACAATGGTAGGTTCAAGTATTGCAACTTTACAGTCACATATTTTGACAGAAATGAATGCAATGGGTTATTTTTCGCTTTTAAGCATAATTTCTACCTTAGGTCTTGTTATTATGACACCGATAGGAGCTAAAATAGGAGATATTCTAGGAAGAAGGAATGTCCTTATAGTTTCAGGAATAACGTGTGTTCTAGCATGTATAGGAATGGGGTTCATAAGAAATTTTATACTTTTTACTATTTTAAGGCTAATTTTCGGAATGGCACAAGGATCTTATATTTCCACACCTTATATATTGGCAAGAGAATTAAATGAGCCTAAGGATGTTCCAAAATCAATGGGAGCATTGGCAACTTCCATTGCAACAGGGGGATTTGCGGGAAGTATAGTAGCAGGTATTTTGAAAGATAATGGAAGACTGGATATTGCCATTATATTTCCTACTTTATTCTTTATAATTGGTATAATACTTATATACTTCAGTTTGCCAAATAAAAAACGTGAAGGCAAAGTATTTATAGATATACCAGGAATTATAACTTTATCTGTTTCATTGATAGGAATTCTACTTTCTCTTAATTTTGGAAGTAAGATAGGATGGTCAGATATGAGAATTCTCTCTGGTTTTTTAATAGGAATAGCCGCTTTGTTAGGTTTTATACAAATTGAAAAAAAGTCAAGGGAACCTATTATATCAATGCATCTTTTTAAGAATAAAAGTTATGTTTCTCTACTTATTGTAGGATTTATATCTTACTCCTATATGAGTGCGATGTCTGCATATGCCCCTCTTGCTGTTCAAAAGGTGTTAGGATCTTCAGGAACAGTTGCAGGGACTTTGCAGATGCCTCGTACTATTATTACAATGCTATTACCAATGGCGATAGGGGTATGGATAAGTAAAAATTCCCAAAATACGTGGAAGGCAATGGGAATAGCAACATTATTTGTAGCCATACCATATATAATATTAAGTAGAACAACAGTTGATACCTCTGTTTCACTTTATTTCATAATGCTTAGCATCACAGGAATTGCAGAAAGTTTTCGTGGAGTGTCTATAACACCCGCAGCACAGGCAACTTTAAAACCTGAAAATTTAGGTGTAGGAACTTCTCTAGTTAATTTTATGAATACTCTTGCAATTCTTATATTTTCTGCAATATGTGGTATAGCATATGACTTGAATACAAAAAGTGATCCTAAGGAGGTGGGAAATATTACAGCGGGGGTAAATTCGGTATTCATGATTGTTGGAATTGTAAATATAATAGGATTTTTAATAGTCATATTCATAGTAAGAAAACAGATAAAAAACAAAAAATAATTTGTTTAATAAAAAAATAAAAAACTCAGATTCTTTAAGTAAAGAATGAACCTATAAAATGGTACTTAATATATTATAAAAACTTAAATGTTTGAGTTGATATTAAAGGAGTTGTTAAGTATGAATTATGAGCAATTAGTAAAACTTATAAATACAATTAATGATTTTATAGCTAGTAATATATTAATGTGGGGATTGGTGGGAACAGGTCTGTTTTTAAGTATTTTACTTGGATTTCCTCAAATATCAAAACTTCCAAGAGCATTTGGAATGGTTTTTGGAGATCTTTTTAAAAAGAAGGAAGATTCAAAAGATACAGGGTCCATGTCATCTTTTCAGGCATTGGCCACAGCTATAGCTGCTCAGGTAGGAACAGGAAATGTTGCTGGAGTTGCCACAGCCATAACGGCAGGTGGACCGGGTGCAATTTTTTGGATGTGGGTATCAGCTTTTCTAGGAATGGGAACTATATTTGTGGAAGCGGTACTAGCTCAGAAATATAGAGATAAGGTTGACGGAGACTTAGTTGGAGGTCCAGCCTACTATATTTCAAAAGGGTTGAAAAAAACAGGGACACTTGCTAAATTTTTGTCTGTATTCTTTGCCATATCTATAATTTTGGCACTGGGACTTATGGGAAATGCAGTTCAATCCAACTCTATAGCTTCAGGAATAAAAGGAATAAAGGGAATGGAAGGGATAAACCCTGGAATAATAGGAGTTATAATTGCAATTCTTGCAGCACTTATTTTCATGGGAGGAATGAGCAGAATTGCAAAGTTTGCGGAACTTGTGGTACCTATAATGGCGGCTGTATATATATTTGCCAGCATAATAATACTTTTCCTATTTGCAGGGCAAATAGTACCTACTATAGCTTGGATATTTCAAAGTGCCTTTAGTCCGACAGCAGTGGCAGGGGGTATTGCCGGTGCAACAGTTAAGATGGCTATTCAAAAGGGAATAGCAAGAGGACTTTTCTCAAATGAGGCAGGAATGGGTTCCACTCCTCATGCACATGCGGTAGCAAGGGTTAAACATCCGGCTGAACAGGGGCTTACAGCTATGGTGGGAGTATTTATAGATACAGTTGTAGTGTGTACAGCAACTGCACTTTCTGTTCTTGTAACAGGGGCTTATAATGTTAAAGGTGCAAATGGAGACTTTTTAAAGGGTGCTCAACTTACTCAGCAGGCCTTTAGATCTTCCTTTGGTGAATTTGGAGCAATTCTTTTGGCAGTATGTCTTGCATTCTTTGCCTTCACTACTATAATAGGATGGTATTATTTTGGAGAATCCAATATAAAATATTTATCTGGTAAAAAAGGACTTCTTTTTTATAGAATAGCAGTAATCCTGTTTATAATAGGAGGATCTTTGCAAGAGGTGGATATAGTATGGTCTTTAGCAGATATATTTAACAGCTTGATGGTTCTTCCAAACTTAATTACTATATTATGGTTGTCATTTGAAGCTAAAAATATATTGAAGGATTATAATGAAAAATTTATTTCAGGAAATATAACTTATGATTATGATGTAGAATAAAGTAAGAAAAAAGTAGAAGTTATCTCAAAATTAGAGATAGCTTCTTTTTTATTTAAAAAAAATTAAAAACAACTTGACATTTAATTTTTAATAGTGTATTATATATTAAATAAAAATTAATAAATAAAAAAAGGGGGATAAAGGTAAAATTCTAATACCTGATACAATATGAATAATAAGACTATTATTAACCAGACAAACAGGACAATATTATTTGAGGAAATTAATCCTGAAAAAATGGATATTATAACTTTGATTGATGATGCAAATAATATTGATTCACTTTCAGATGAAAAAATAAATGAAATAAATGAACATCTGTTAGTACATAGTTTTGAAGAATTTTTGAAAAAATTTGAGCCGAAGGTCTACAGTTACTATAATGCAGCCTCAAAGACAATAAACTATCTGCTTAAAAAACCAGAGGGAATACCTGAGGAACTTATTACGGAAATAAAAATTGATGGGGGAAATACTTTTTTTAAGATGCTAAGCACTCTTATAGAGGCAAGAAAATCCCAGGGGAATAAAAATGTGGACTTTAAGTTTGAAAATATACTGGAGCTGATTTCTCCAAAAAAGATAATAGAGGATATTAAGCAGACAAGAAAGGAAATAGCTTATATATACAGCAAATTTGAAAAACTAGATGAAGGGCATCCTAAAAAATTGGAGTTTGGTGATAAGCTCAATGAAAAGTTTGAAGAGGCTTCCCAAAACTATAATAATGTACTTGGCACAATTAGATGTGATTTTTATTTTTCAGATAACTCATCTGGAACCCTTTATTTTAAAGGCTCTGACAAGTTATCTGTTTTTTTATTCAGTCGGAAATTTGCTTGAGAAACGTTTAAATTCGTTCTCGTAATATACGTGTAATATACAGATATTTTAATTGATTTTCTCAATTTCTTTTCTCATTTTTTCAATATTAGTTTTTGAGTATTTTCTTGTCATTTCAATGTTAGTATGTCCTATTATTCCAGTTATCGCTGAATGGTTTTGTGATACTTCCGTTATCGCAGTCGCAAACGTATAACGGGTATCGTGGATTCTATGCTCCAACCCTAATTTTTCCATCAGTGGAATAAAAATAGAATTCCTGAAATAAGAGTAACCCATCTCTTTAGTTCCAGATGGATTCGAGTTTAAAAATTCTGTTTCGCTGTTGACGTACAGCTCTTTTACAAAGTCTTTTATCCTTTCATGAATCGGAACTATTCTATTTCTGCCTGCTTTTGTTTTAAGTCCTGCTTTGATAGTCCAGTTATCAAAATCAATGTTCTCTTTCCTGATTTGCAGGAATTCGCTTGCTCTGAATCCTGTGTAAATCAGTATTAAAACTTCTTTTGCTCCTCTTATTTCTAAATTTTCCCAAAGTCTTTTCTGTTCCTCTTCTGTAAAAATTTTGTTTTCTTTGACTTTTTCAAATTTTCTCAGAATCAAAAATCTGGAATAATCCTTGCTTATTATGTCCATCTGCATAGCGTATCTGAATATCAGACCGCATAAACTCTTAATTTCACGGACATAATTCGGCGACAGATCATTTAAAGTGTCAAAAAAATTTTGCAGCTGCAGAGTTTTTAATTCTGTTATTTTAAAGCTAGCAATCGGTTTCAGACGGTTAAACAAACTTCTGTAATTTTTTAGCCTTTGCTCTGAAACTCTATTTTTCTGTACTTCGTAAAATTTTTTGAAAACTTCCTCAAAAACTATTTTTTTCATGTCAATATCATACGGATCCGAATTATACTCGCTTAAGTAAAGTAAAGCTTCTTTTTTTGTCTTAAAATATCCGAGATATTTAAAAATCTGCTTGCCGTTATCCTTGAATCCTACAGTGACACGGACGGCATAGGGTCTTCTCCTATTTTTTCCCAAATTGATAACACTTCCAGCTCCATTCGGTTGTCTCATAAGAGTTCTCCTTTTTGCAGCTCAAGCCATGTTTCGTAGCTTAAGCCAACGTATTTTTCAACCCCTGCCTTTTGTATATTATATGTATATTTTGAATTTTTGTCATCAGTTTTTTTTACGGCATAACCAAAGGCAAAAATTCCTTTTCTTAGTCCTATCCTCAACATCATTTCCGACATTCCAGTAAATTCACTTGCTTCCTTTACCGTCAATGTCGTCTTCATTTTTTATTACGCCCTCCTCTTTTTCTCAGGAATTAAGCCCGCTTCTTTAAATTCCTGAATTTTTTTTTTGTCACTTTCGGGATTGTAGATGTCCGATTCAATTATATTTTTAGCTTCTACAAAAAAATATTTGTTGAATTTCGTTATCATAGTTCTGATATATTTTCTTGTAGTTACATCGATTACAATATTCTTTGAGATGTATTTTTCAATAACTCCAAATCTTGTTATGACATCTGCCAAGTAGTTCAACGCTTCTTCCGTCTCTTTATCAGAACATTTAAGATTTCTGTTCCATTTTAACTGCAACGGTAAAGCGATTGATAAAAATTCTTTTTCGTAATTTTTGTACAAGATAGGATTTGAGTATATTCTCCCATCCAGTTCGTATTTTCCTTTTAAAAAGTCGTTATGCAACATCAGCATAGACTTTGTTAGAGATTGTATAATTTCTTTCATATAAGGAAAATACTGGAGCATAGGATAATGCTCCAAGGTCTTAACTTTTATTTTCTTTGTATCTATTATCTTGTTTTCATTATGTTTGTTTAGTCCGAACTGTGTATGCAGCTTAAACTTTTTCAGCAGCAATCCAGCCGCTTTGTAAACCGCATACATAAGCATGTGGAAGTCCATATTTTCAAGGACTTCCTTTTTTACATCTTTTTTATCTATTCTTTTGCTTTTAATTTTTCTCATCTTAACCCTCTCCCAGCAATTCTGGATTCTCAAAAATATTCCCCACGACTTCTAAATATGCAGATTCGTCTGCGTTTAACTTTTCTGCTATATCATCATAGATTATGATGAATCCGCCATCTGAATATTCGATGTATCCAATTATTTCACGGGATACATCTTTTACAACATCGTCTTCAAAAATTTCATCTCCAGCAATGTCTTTAAGTCCTGTGTATTCTGATAGTGCAACATTTTCAAAAAATTCTGTTTTCAATGTAGGGTCTCCTAAAAAATTTTTATCAATATACTTTATTTCTTCAGCTGTAAAGTCAATTATTTCAACGTTTGTCATTCTTTTTTCTTTTTTTATCCAAGCTCTAAATTTTATTTCTCGCATTATTTCTCCTTTTAATTTTTATATTTTTCTAGTTCTCCTTTTTTCTTTAACTTGCAATATTTATCCATGCAAGTTCCAGGAGTTCTTTCAAGCATTAACCCTATATCTTCCCATTTCATATAGGGTCTCGAATTTACCAATTCTTTTACTTCTTGAAATGTCCAAGGCTTACCATTTTTAGGGAATAATTTAGGTTCATATGCGAGCCTTTTTGAATTTATGTATCTCAAACTACCGTTTTCATCAATATATTTTTTACCATTCATTTCAATTCCTCCTTCCAGCAGTCAACTATCAGTTGACAACCACAACTGTAACCTATTAGTTGACAGTTTATTTTTCCTCCAATTCCTTAATTTCTTCTTGATCCATTTCTTTTTCCAGTTGTTCCCTTAGTGTCATAACATCTCCCCCAAAGCTCCTGCATATTCATCTAATATTGAATTAAGTTCTTCTTTTTTTACTTGAAAATCTTTAAAAAATACAGAATTTTTTGTAAAGTGCTTTTTCTGCTGGACATTTAAAAATCCACTCGGTATTAATAATATATAAGGATTTTCTAGCTTTTTCTCTTTGTCTGTATTATTTTCGTTTTCTAGAAATATCACATATAAATTTGCAGTCCCATTGCATCTTGCTGTCCAGTTTCTTGCATTTGAATTTTTATTGTTTTTGAGACAAGAACTGAATTTTACATCAATAGTCATGTTTTTGTACATAAAATCATATTTTGGATTGTTTTGTTGCCAATATTTGTTGGCGTCAACTGCTTTTGGAACTAATTTCTGAAAAAGTTCTTCGGCTTTTCCGCCAAGTCTTGCACTTTCGCTTCCATATTTTATTTTATCCTGTATTTTCAAAACTCCGCTTGATAAAAGCCTTACATGTGCCACAAGCGTTGGCAATCCACTTTCTTTAACCGCCTGATGAAAATTACCGCATTCTTTGTATATTTCTACAATATCTCTCTTCATTTGATCACCTCTTAAAATAATTTAAGTTCTTCAATTTTGTATTTTGTTTTTCCTGTGTCTAGTGCTTCCTTGGCTTCTTTCTCGAAGTCCTTAAGAATTTTTTTTCGCTTTTTAATTTTTCCCATAATGTCTATGTCAGCGTTCATCTCGACGATTAGGCACAAATCTATTCTTAATCCGTTTATAAAATGCTGTAGTGACACATCCTCAATTTCCTCGTTGACTTTTTCAATATTAATCTTTTTGTTTTTATGCACCTCATGCGGAAGTTCCCACCTCTTTGTCTCGATAAACTCTGTTTTTTCACTTTCCAAAACTTTTTTTAATTTGCAATCATAAATTTCCTGTTCAATAGTGTTTTTTGTTTTTTCTTTATCTACAACAATGAAAATTACTTCTATTGAAGTGTCATCAAAAGCATTTCTTACCAAATTCAGTTCAGCAAGACTGTTCCCTATTAATTCCCTAAATTTTTGTTCCGTTTTTCTGTAGCACAGTCCAGGAAAAAGAATATAAAATCCATATCTTTTTGTGTATTTTAGCGATTTGAGAACAAAAATGTCGTCAACCACTCCGCTTTTTTTCCATTCAAATTCATTTTGAATATTCTGTATTTCTTTTTCTGATAAATCTTTTAATTTTATCGAGAATGGTGGGTTCATTACAACTGCATCCGCTACAAAATCATCTCTGTTATAGTCAAAGAAACTGCTTATTTCAATATCTGTATTTGCATAATTTCCCCTTGCTGTTAAAACAGATTGTTCTTGAATATCTAATCCATAGAGTTTAGAAGGGTTAATAAACTGTTCTAGTTGCCCGCTTCCGACAGCACCATCAAAAATTGTAGGATTTTCTACGTCAACATATTTTCCGACTTTTTCAGCCACATACCTTCTTAACTCTTCCCCTGTTATGTATTCAGCAAATTTTTTTGCTATTTTCCTGTTATTATGTTCCTTAAAACTAATTTTCTATACCTCCTGTTCTTATTTTTCTTGACTTTACTGGTATATTTATTCTTCAAATGGATTGTTTGATTTTTTATTTTTAAAAAGAGTCTCTTCGAGGTCTTCATCCTCTTCTATTATTTCGGCTTCTTTTATTTCTTCTTTCGCCTGCGGAACTGGTTCATTTTCAATATTTGATAAATCCACACCAGTTTCTTCTGCTTCATACATTCCCTCAAGCTCTTCAATAAATGCTTCTCTTAAAGCTTGAGCCTTAGCGACCTTAGTTATCATCGTGATAGGTCTATTCGACCAGTTAGTGTTCGGCGTTCCGTCATTCTTAGTCTGAATGTATTCATCAAGATTGACCTCTACAGTAACAGGATTTTCCCAGTCTTTCCTGTATACTGTACACCATGCTCCAATTAGTTCCTCTCTGTCTTTGAGATAGATTGTACTGTCTCTTTTGATTAATTCACCATCTGACTTTCTTAAAACATAGATTCCAACTTTTTTTCCGTTATATTTTTCATGTTTTATAGCCCTTTTTTCAAGAGCGTCTCTCGATACAACCATTGTTGCTGGCTGTGTTCCGTACTTAATCAGATAGACCTCTTTTGTAAACGGATTAAGCTTTCTAGCTTTACATAAATGCATGAAATAAACTATCTCCTGATCCGTTAGTTTATCTGCCTGTCCGTTTACCAAATAGTTTTTCACGATAGTAGGACTTAATTTTACTTCTTCGTTCCCTACCGTGAAATTCATTACTTTATTTTCTTTCTTATTTTTTTCATCTGTCAATCTGCTCATCTCTATTTCCTCCTATAATTCTATATTTTCTATCAGCTCATATTCTAAACCAAAGCTGTCTGATAATTTTTTTAATTCTTTCAAAAATTCAAGTGGTGCTTTCTTAAATCTTATTGTTGTATCAAAGAATTTGCCGCTCACGGCTTTCTTTTCAACTTCTTTGATATTTTCCTTGTCTGTTTCATTTATCGCCTGTATAGAGCCATTTTGGGCTTTTTTTACAGCTTCTTGTTTTTCTCTTTCTTTTCTTTCTTCAAGTTCAGCAAGTTCTTTTTGTTTCTTTAACTCTGCTTCTTCAATAGCTCTTTGCTTTTCTTCCTCTGCCCTTTTCCTTATATTCTCTTCAGTAACTTTTATTTCATTTTTCTTAGTTACTAAAGTTTTCATTATCTCATCAAATTCTGCATTCATCAGATACTGAACGTCCTCGAATTTGATTTTATTTTCAATTTCCTCATTAACCGCCTCAATCTGCCCTTTTATAAAACCTTGCTTCTTCTCCAGTTTCTCAAACTGTTCCTCAATTTCAGATTCTATTTTAGCTAATGTCATTTTCTTATCTCTCCATTTGTCGTTTCTCGACAAATAGAGTTTCAGTTCAGGATTTTCTCTAAAGACATTATCAATTATTTCAGAGATTTCTTCCTGCTTAGCTTCCCATTCCCTTTCCTTAAATTCTTTTATCTGATTATTTATGTTTTCAGATAAAGCCTTAGTATCTTTTTCGGCTTGCTTGAGGGTATCTATTATACTTTTAATAGTTGCCATACCCTCTTTCTCTATTCTTTTTCTGACATCAGCTATATTTTTTTCTAGCTTGTTTAACTTTGCCCTTTCTTCAGCAGCAAATTTTATTTCATCTGCTGAAAAGATTATATTCTGATATTTTTCTTTTACTTCAGCCATATATTTTTCAACTTCTGCAATGTTCATATCAACGATTGCAGGAGTTATATTTTTTATTACTAATTCCATATTTCCTCCTAGATTGCTATTTTTTTGATAAAAGGCGGTTGTTCATCTCTTTTCAAATATTCGTAAAATTCCGCCTCTTTATTTATTATTTCGGCAATATCTGTTTCATCTCTTACAACGAAATATTGCCTTATTTCGTGCTTATTATCTGTGAATGCTAGCTTTATATCAGCATACAGGACAGCATAATTCCATCCTGTTACAGCAAGGTAGTGCTGCACTTGCAGATAATATTCTATAGGTATTTCATTTTTCCATTTCAGCTTGTAAATCCCGTAACTGTGGCAGGTAGCTGTCTTTATCTCTAATATCCCCTTGCCCATTTCCTGATGTTCCAATATGCCGTCCAAATTCGCCAGCATAAATGGATTTTTTAAGGAAACAAGGGATTTTTCAAGCTTACCTACAGTGTAGTTAGGGTTGTTTATTTTAAAGTGTTCTATAAGCAAATTTTCACTTTCTTTTCCTCTTACGATAGCTTTATTATCTGATAAGTCATCAGGCTTTTTTCTTCCTGTCTTTTCCTGCCATAAGTCTACAACGTTCTTATATTCGTTGTAACCCATTATGATACTTACATCACTTCCGCCAATGTGCTTCCGCCGTATATCGTGCCACTCTTTTTCGTTCGAGTAGCTTAATTCTTTAAAATTCATTCTTCCTCCATTTCCTCGTACATTATCAATGTACTCATATCCATTCCTTCAGATGAGGCATAATCATTAGCCATACCATATGAAGAAATAGAATGTTTTATGTCTATTACTTTCTTGTTTTTTATAAATTCGTTTATTTCATTCTCATAACTTTCTACATCTTGATTTAAATAAAAAATTTTAATCTTCATTTCCATCTACTCCGTTCTCTCATTATTTTTCCTCCCATTCCCTTGCTTTCTTTATTGCTGCTATTAGCAATATCAAAAAGCAGATTATACTCTTTATCATAAACAATTTCGTACTTTCCATATCTGCCGCTGCTATTAATATAACGATAGATAGTAACATAAATTTAATTTTTTCCATTTTCTTCCTCCTGGTCTGCCTTATAAGTTATATTTCTATCTGATCCTATTACTGTCGTCTTTTTAGGTTCAACCTTAAATGTTACCTTGTCCCACAGCTCTTTTAATTCCTGTCTTTCCTTTTCTTTCTTTGTCATTTTAATCACTCCTATCTATATTCTACATATCCTATAAAAACTCCGCCTTCAGTCCATAAAATATTGTTGCTGTCTATTTGAAAGCTTAGACCTGATTTTAAAAATTCGTTTGCTGCTTCCTCTTCCGCTTTGTTTTGAAAAATCACATTTTCTAAATCATATAAATTTCTTCTCATGCTATCCCTCAACTTTCTTTACAATGTATTCGTTTCCTGGTTTTTCATAATAAATTACTAAAGTGTCATCAAGCACAATCTTGTTCTTGTGCATTATAAACTTTTTAGCTCCGACAAATTCCTTTATCTCTATCATTAAATTTATCGGGGATTTCGCTTTTATTTTCATTATTTCCTTTACCATTTCGTCCTCCTGATATTTTGCTTTAACAGCTCCTTTTATTCTCCTCTTTTATCTCTGAAATTTCTTTAGCAATAGTATGAGCTTCTATCAGCGTGAGACCTTTTATAACATCATTCGTTATATAAGTATCAAAGCAAAGCTCATATTCTTCTTCCGTTCCTTTCAATACAGCAATTTCATATAAATCGATGTCATTAAAATCAGGAACTATTGAGACACCGTATCCGTTCTTATAAAACTCTCTGTATCTGTTATTCAGAGAGTATTTAATTCTTTCTTTTAATTTATCGTATCTAGCTATTCTTTCCTTTAGTTCCATAGTTAAATTCCTCCTTTATGCCACTTTCTTAGTGGCCATTTCTATTATTTCTGTTTCTATTTCGTATTCCTGATAAATTTCATCAAATATCGGATCGTATTTCTCGTAAATTACTTTTCCCTCAACCTCAATTTCCTTTTCGGCTCTGTAATTCTCAAAGCATTCAAGGATATACATTAATTCTAAAGTGTTGTATCCACACTTTAAGCACCAATCCTCAAATAGTTGTCTATTCAGCCATTCCTGAGTATATTCTATTTCTTCCATATCGTCTAAATTCTCTATTAATCCATTTCCAGCACTAGCAAAGCCAAATAAGGGTATCTGTATGAAGCTTTCGAAT
>JBGXYD010000049.1:0-15901 GCA_041815005.1 Leptotrichia sp.
ATTATTTTTCTATTTAGATAAAAAGGTGAATCTAAGTAAAATAAGACGTATCGAATTCGGAGAAGGGGTTAAAATTGAAGGAAGTGCACATACAGGAAGATTACATTTTGGTGACGTTACAAAATACAGTATTTCAGGAAACACTTTAAAAATTTTAGAAAATATTAATGACAATTAAAAAAATTCCGATGATATCGAAGTACAAAAAATTTAAAAATTGTCAATGAAGTAGGCAAAATAAAAAAGGTTGCTAAAAGAGGCAATCCTTTTTATTTTAGTCTGTATGTCTTCTTATCTGGATATAGTTTTTTTTTTTAATGGGAATATGATAAACTATATAAATAATAAGTAAAAGAAATCAGAAAATGGAAGTGTAGAAATGGCTACGTATAATTTATTATTTAAAAAGCTGGAAGAGCTGAAAATAAAAGGTCTTGGAAAAACTAATATAGGAAAGTTCAATAAACTGGGGGTCTATACATTGTATGACATGCTTTATTTCTTTCCGAGAGCCTATGAAGACAGAACCAACAATAAGAATATTGTAGATATCCTGCCGGATGAATTTGCAGTCATAAGGGGAACTGTAGTAAATACAGCGAATCAGTATATAAAATCAGGAAGGGTAATGCTCCGTGCTGTAATAAAGGATGATACAGATATTATGGAACTAGTATGGTTTAATAACAGGTTTATAAAAAGCTACGTTAAGGTGGGGGATGACCTCCTCGTATATGGTAAAGCCAAAAGAGGGGCAAAGCTGCAGATGGTGAATCCTGAATATAAGAAGATTGATTCTGAAGGCTTTGTAAAGGGAAAGGCCGGGAATCAGATTCTTCCTATTTACCCGTCTACAGCTTCCCTGAGGCAGGAAGCCATAAGAAAGATAATAAATGAAGTACTGCTGGACTATGGCTATCTCCTTCAGGAAAATATTCCTGAAGAGCTTCTGAAAAAGGGAAGGATACTTTCAAGGAAAGACGCTGTTTTAAATATACATTTTCCTGAAAGCCTGGAAAAAAAGGAGGAAGCTAGACGGAGATTTATGCTGGAAGAAATTCTTCTTCTGGAAATGGGAATACTCCAGAACAGGTTTAATACAGACAAGGAGAATAACAATATTTACGAGCTGGCAGATAATAAGAAGCTTGTAAGTAAATTTATAGGAGGACTGGATTATGAACTTACAAAGGCTCAGAAGAAAGTCATATCTGAAATTTACAAGGAATTGAAGTCGGGGAAAATAGTAAACAGGCTCCTACAGGGGGATGTAGGTTCAGGAAAGACTGTAGTTTCCTTTATTATGCTCCTCTACATGGTAGAAAACAGCTATCAGGGAGTTATAATGGCTCCTACAGAAATACTTGCTACACAGCATTTTCTGGGAATAGTAGATGAATTTTCCAATCTTGATGTAAGGGTAGAACTTCTTACAGGGAGCATAAAAGGGAAAAAAAGGGAGAAGCTGCTGGCTGAAATAGAAAATGGTCTTGTAGATATTGTAATAGGAACTCATGCCCTCATAGAAAATGATGTAATATTTAAAAACCTGGGACTTATAATAATAGATGAGCAGCATAGATTTGGTGTTGTTCAGAGAAAGCTCCTGAGGGAAAAGGGAAGCCTTGCCAACCTTATAGTAATGAGTGCAACTCCTATCCCTAGATCCCTGGCACTGACAATATACGGAGATCTGGATGTATCCATTATTGACGAGCTTCCTTCAGGAAGGATTCCTATAAAGACAAAGTGGATAAAAAATGAGGAAGAAAGACAGAAGATGTATAACTTTATAACCGGGAAAATAAAGGAAGGCAGGCAAGTCTATGTAGTTTCCCCATTGATAGAGGAAAGCGAGACATTAAATGTAAAGTCCGCCCAGGAAACCTTTGAGGAATATAGACATATTTTTTCAGATAAGAGGATAGGACTTATTCATGGAAGGCAGACTTATAAGGAAAAGCAGGATGTCATGAAGAAATTTAAGAATCATGAACTGGATATACTTATTTCTACGACTGTCATTGAAGTGGGGGTAAATGTACCGAATGCTTCTGTCATGGTAATAAGGGATGCACAGAGATTTGGACTTTCTTCCCTCCATCAGCTTCGTGGAAGGGTCGGGAGAGGAAAATACAGTTCCTACTGCTTTCTGGAGTCAGAAACAGACAATGCACTGTCTGTAAGAAGGCTTGAAGTTATGGAAAGGACTACGGATGGATTCAAAATAGCGGAAGAGGATCTTAAGTTAAGAAATTCAGGGGAGATTTTAGGAACAAAGCAAAGTGGTGTTTCAGATATGATATTTACAGATATTGTAAAAAACGTAAAGGAAATAAAACTGGTAAGGGATTACGTCATGGCATATCTGGAAAAATATAATGGGGAAATAAAAAATGAATATTTAAAAAGAGACATTTATGAGAAATTTAATAGAAATACAACAGAATAAAAGTCTTTTGCCAGTACTTCAATAGAAAATTTCCAAAAAATAAAAATTCACAAGAATGAAGATAATTAGAGAATAGAAAAAATAGAGAATGGAGAAAAAAATGAAAAAATATACGGCTGATATGGGGTTATTATTGGTGGTAATATTATGGGGACTAGGATTTGTGTTTGTCAAAGTTGGGTTAAACGGCGGTATAAGCCCCTTTTATCTATTAACTATAAGATTTTTAGGGGGATTTGCAATACTTTATATTATATTCAGAAAAAGTTTTTCCAGATTTACAAAAGAAGATGTAAAGGCAGGAGTTATTCTAGGAACACTTCAGTTTCTCGGTTATACCTTTCAAACATATGGAGCATTGATGACAACTGCGGGGAAAAATGCCTTCTTTACAGCAATAAATGTAATTATTGTTCCTTATATATTCTGGATTATACACAGGCGGAGACCTGATATATTTGCATTTTCAGCATCGCTTATATGTCTTTTTGGAGTTGGAATAATGAGTATAGACAGGAATTTTAACTTGACTAATCTGAATAATGGAGATATATTGACTATAATATGTGCCTTCTTTTTTGCAGGACAAATATCCTTGACAGGTTATTTTAGCAGAAAAGTGGAACCTATGAAGTTGATACTTATGCAGATGTTGGTAGCAGGGATTTTCTTCGGATTGAACCTCTTTAATCCTGCAGAATTTCGCCAAATAGAACCTTTAAATGGAATGGCACTTGTTTCAGTGGTGTATTTGACAGTTTTTTCAACTGCAATACCCACAGTGCTTCAGACTTACTGTCAAAGGGCAACTACTTCCACAAGGGCATCTATACTTCTTGCCACAGAGTCGCTTTTTGCTCCTATTTTTGCATTTTTTATACTTTCTGAAGTTCTTTCTAGAAGAACTTTCGTAGGGGCTGCCTTGATATTACTGGCAGTAATAGTTTCAGAAACGAAACTGGGACTGAAAAAAATAGAAGATTAAAATATATACAGGAATAGAAAAAAGAAGAGCTGTCTCAAAAAGAACACGTACTAAAAAACTGGACAATGAGAATTGAAAAGTTTGGAGATACCTGTTCTAAATGAAAATTTTGAAGACAGTTTTTGTCTTTTGTTTAAATTTAGTCGCTCTTGAAGAAGAAACTGAAGCATAGAAGTATGTTGTAGATTATATAAAAGTTATTAAGAGGAATTAGAAAAACCTCAATATGCTGGTTATTTTGGATATGTATTGGCTCTATATCAAGAGTGGGGGTGAAAAAAGTTTGATAATCTTAAGAAATTCTAAGTTTAATTAGCTTTTTTAAGTTATCAAATTTTTTTAATACCAGACCTTATTCTTTTATAACTTTTATCTAGTTATTTTTTCTTTTAAAAATCTATTATTTATACTATATTTTTGTCTATTATTTATTTTTTTCACCCTCATATATATTATATAGCCTATATTTTCATTAACAGCAGGTTTGTGGTAAGTCCTGCAGCAGTACCTATCAAAAGAATAGTATCTCCTCTTTTAATTCTTCCTGTATCAATAGCGGTACATAAGGTTACAGGAACAGAAGCAGCCACCATATTTCCATGTACTTCCACAAGATTCATGTATTGCTCCCTTTTTATTCCCAGTTTTTCCATTATAAGGGGCATGGCTAAACTTGCCTGATGAGGAATTACCATGTCTATATCGGATATTTTCATATTGTTTCTCTCTAAAAATTCTGTCAGCATATAAGGGATCTTTTTTTTAGACAGTTTTAACACCATCTTTCCATCCATATCGAACATAAATTCTTCCTTTGTATTTTCATTATAATATTTTGGATGGTAGGCTGAAAGCCCTCCCCTTATTTCTGTGGAGTGAACACCTTCAGACCAGGTTTTCTGCATTCCATCGATTATTCCTCCATTATATATGGTATTTTCATCATTTCCACTATATTCGACTATTATTGCGGCAGCACCGTCACTGAAAAGTTCGTAGCTTTCCTTATGTGTTGGATTTACTGCTAGAGAAGGAACATCAGATGAAATAATAAGAACCTTTTTATATCTTTTTGATGCAATCATAAAAGAAATCATATCAAGGGCAGTAATAAAACTAGTACATGTAGTATTTACATCCAATGCCGGAATATCCAGACCTTTAGCCAGTTGCTCATGAATAAGAGCTGCTGTACAGGGGATAGGCTGAACTCCTACGGCACAGGCCCCTATTATGCAATCAATGTCATTTATTGCTAACCTTGCTTTTTTCAGTGCAGCTTTAGCTGCGTCTATCCCTAGTTTAAGTTGAGTTTCTGATCCAGATATTCTATATCTTATATTATTTCCAAAATTTACTGTTTTTTCGGGTAATTTTACTCCATACCCCGCTATTCTGACATTTCTCATTTCTCTCCTCATCCTTTAATCTATATTATTTTATTAATTTAAATTACTTAGTTGATTTTTTCATTTTTTGACATATTCGCCTTAATTTTATGTTTTTTTCAGGTAGATAGGAAATAAATTCGATATTTACATTATCTATTTTCAGTTCTTTAAATAACGAAGAAAATTCTCTTCTTATTTCCCTTTCCTGATTTTCATTTAAATTGAGAACAGCCACTTGTATATTATTGTAGTCTTTCTGGAACACTTGATATTCTCTAATTTCTTCGCTAAAGAGAAGACATCTTCTTATAAAGTCAGGAAATACCTGCCTTATCCTCTCATTTTTATCCTTAAAGAGAAATATGTCATCTTCTCTACCTTCAATTTTTTCTATACATGTGAAAGGAGAGCCGCATTTACATGTTTTTTTTCCTTTAACCAGAATATCATTCATGCGATACCTTATAAAAGGTTGGCTTCTTCTTCTAAAATCTGTAATAATAGGATAAAATCGGTTGTCATCGATATATTCTCTATCAAATTTTATCCACTCTTCATTTAGATGCAGCGATCCATAGTGACATGTATATCCAAGCAATCCTTCAGTCGCCTGATATATCTGGTGTACAAATTCTACCTGAAAGGCATCTTTTATCCATTTTCCGTCATCCTCCTCTAAAACTTCAGCTACAGATATAATTTTTTTTGGAACTATTTTAAGAATTCCCTCCCTTTTTTTGTTGGCGAGGGTTAAAAGTGCCGATGCAGGAGCCACTAAAATAGTAGGATTATATTTATTAAGTTCTTCTATATGACCCTCCATATCCTTGAAAAGGTCAAAATACTTCAGTTTTATGAAAAAAGAATTTATACTTTTATATAAATTATTGTCGGACCTTAGGAAAAAAGCTATCCTGTTACCAAAAAGTTTCCCCTTGGGGAGCATTTTTGCAAGAATCATTCCAGCCTATGTCCCTTGCTCTATAAATATCCCCCTATGCCCTGAAGTTTCGGAGGAAAGTCCCACAGACACCCCCTTATACTTTTTATCGAAATTTCTTGTCCTTTCTCCTTCTATTGCCAGCTGAAAGGCATCTTCCCTTTTTACGCCTACAGTATTAAGGGCATCAAAGTTTTCCATCATGAACTTTTTATCCATAGAAAATTCAGAAGTTAGCTCATTTTCCATAAAGTAAGGGGACTTCCTCTTTATATATTTTATATGTTCCCTTATCCTTCTGTTCTGGTAGTTTTCCAGCTGGTTACGAGTACTCCATCCCCTTAGCCATCTTGCCTGTATAAATTCTGTCAGTATATTAATTATCTTTTTCATCTAGAACTCTTTTTATCCTTTCCTGTGGATCATGGCTGACCACTACTTTTATACCATTTTTCTGCAATTCCTTTAATATCACTATCCCTTTTCTGTATTCTTCAAAGTTATCTTGAATCAGTCTCGATACGATCTTCATATTATCTGTAAAATCTAGAAGTTCACTTCCCCATGAAACATCAGCCCCTATAAACAGGTTTTTTTCAGGTATGAAAAGGCATCCTTGTCCTTTTGCATGTCCGTTTATGGAAGTAAGATAAAGGCTCCTGTCCTTAAAAAGATCATTTACATTCTTAAAAGGAAATTCTTTACTTCTTTCATACTTATCTATTATAATAAGTCGCTTTTCAAGGTCGTCTGGAAGAAATTCCCTGAAAATAAGGCTGAAAATCTGCTTTTTCGTGTAGTCTTTGTGGCAATCTTCTGTAACTATGAATCTAGCATTTGGAAAATTTTTGGCTCCCCCTACATGATCAGGGTGAAGGTGGGATAATATAATATAGTTTATATCCCTTCTCTGTATTCCTTTTTCCTTAAGTTGATAGCAGATTTCGTCTTCCCCTTTTACAGTAACAGGATTCGGAGCCCTGTAAATCATATATTTTATTTTGTTTTTCATAATTTCTTTGCTATATCCCGTGTCATACAGTATATATCCATAGACCTTATGTCTTATTAAAAAAACTCCTGCCGGAAAGATAATTTCCCCTTTTGGGAGTTTTTTATTTTCCATATTTTCCTTTGCATATATTCTTCTCTGATTTTTAATATTTTCTTGTTTGAAACCTTTGTTTTCAGAGTTGTTATTTTTAATGACACTTTTAAAAATAGTTTCCATCTTATTTTTGCAGTATCCACAAGAAAAATAGTCAATGCTTAATATGTTTGACATATTTTATTACCCCTTCCTTTACAGTCATTTTAGGACTATATCCCAACTCCTTTTTTGCCTTTTTTACAGAAAGGGTCTGACTATACTTTAGAAGATAAAGGGTGTAGAGAGTAAGTGGAGGTTCCTTCCTTATTCTTAGGATAGAGTATACTTTTTCCATAATTGTAACAATAAACTTTGTAATTTTATAATTAAGGTTGACATATTTTCCTTCTATATTCATTTCTTTAAAAAAGAGGTCAAGAATATCCTTAAATTTCATCGGTTCATCGTTTGTTATATTATATATGCCACCTGCTGCAGCTTCCTTTTCCATTGCAATCCTTATGGATAGAGCTACATTTTCCACACATGTAACATCCACCATCTGCTCTCCCTTTGAAAACAAAGGGATTCCTATTCGGTTGTTCAGGTTCAGGAGTCTGGGGATTATACTTGTATCCCCGATTCCAAAAAGCCCTCTGGGACGTATGATGACCCATGGAATATCTGAAGATTTTTTTATCCTGTCTTCTGCAATAAGTTTACTCTTTATATAAAAGTTTAGGTTGTTTTCAGTGGGAGCCTCCTCTTCTTTAATAAAAAGACCATCTTCTGCCTTTGCATATATGCTTGGGGAAGATACAAATACCAACTTTTGTATATTGCCGGATTGTCTACAAAAATCTATAATATTTTCAGTTCCTTTTACATTTGCACTATAAAAGTCATTCCACCTGCCCCACACAGTAGAAAGTCCTCCAGCATGAATTACAAAATCTATGTTTTTGCCATCTTCCTCAATGTGATTTATTTTTTCAAGATCTGTCCTGTTTTCAAAATCCCCTTTCATAAAGTATGTTTTAGGATACTTAACGGTAAGTTCCCTTCCCTTTTTCTCATTTCTTCCAAAGGCTATGACCTCATATCCTTCCCTTGACAGCTCTTCTACAATGTACTTACCTAGAAAACCTGTAGCTCCTGTTACTAAAACTTTCATTTTTCTCCTTTTCAATTGTTTCCTCATTTCTAATAATTCAAAGTTATTTTTAATTTTATGTCAAGTATCCAATGCTTAAGTTTCATTTGTTTAACTTCCATTTTACTTCAATCTTTTTTATTTTTAATCATGATCTTTTATCATTCAGGTTAAGCAATCTTTGTATTTCTTCTTTTAATATTTCAGAGGGGTTATATTCCTTATATTTTTCCGAAATTATCCGAAGATTTTCCCATTCTTTTCTCCCAAGCATTTCACCAAGGGCTTTTTCTATTGATTCTATATCCTTTAGGTTTGCAGGAATTCCCACATCAGCAATCTTGCCTCTTACTGCAAAATCAAACTGATCGTAGTCATGGGGAATTATGACGGAGGGTTTATTATATTTTATGGCATTATAAAGTATTCCAGCTCCTCCGTGATGTATTACGTAGTCCACTTTAGGAAGCACTGCCCCATAATCAAGGTATCTGTACAGTAGGACATTGTCTTTACGTCTTTCCATAGGAGTATTTTTTTCCTTTATATCTCCCAGCGATATTATGAAACATACATCAGAAAACTTATCTGCAAGTTTTTCCACAATATTGACAAGGTTTCCTTTACCCCATAACAGGTGAGTACCGTTGGTCACAAGAATAGTTTTTCTAAACTTTGAAGTGTCTTCAAGGGTATAATCCTCCACATTAAATTCAGAAAGGCATGGTCCTGCCCATATGACCTGCTTTGGATAGTCATCTCTAAATTCCAGTTCCTTCATTCCCAAGGCAAGTATGGACTGGTGGGAATAAGAATTCTCCTCTCCTTTTTCGTTATATAGCTTAAAATCCAGTTCCTTTAAGGTTTTTAATGCCATAAGGCATATAATTCTCTTAAAGCTTCTTATCATAAAACGTCCTATACTATCCCTTATTTTGTAGATAAATCCATCCTTTGGATACCAGCCCCCCATATAACTTGGGGTAGTAGTCCTGCTTTCGATGGCAAATGGAGTGGGAATAGAAGTTATCCAAGGAATATTTTTCTTTTTAGCCACTATTCCAGCAGGAATTGCCACAAAATCAGCTAACACAACATCAGGTTGCCTTTCTTCAAATCCCTCTTCCAGTTCTTTTATGATTTTAGGAACGACCTTCAGATTGCTTCTGAATTGATTATAGGAAACAAAGACATTCGTCTTTTCAGAAGTATTAGCCACATCTTCAAAAAAAGTGGGTCTATTTTCCAATACCCCCTTGAATTTTATTCCAAGATCATCTAAAAATTTTTTTCGCTGAGCCCCTGTGTATATACATATGTCATAGTTCTCATCTGTTAATAGGGGCTTTATCAGCTCCAATATGGGGAATAAATGTCCACTATAGGGGGGGACTACAATATCAATCTTTATTTTTCTGTAATTCTCCACGAATATTCTCCTTTATTTCATTGTTTATTAAATAGTCAAAATGTTTGCAGTCCACAATCCAGTCTGCCTTATGGAAGTCCATTGCTTTTGTATAGAAATCCCTAGTTCCTTTGACTACTGTCATATTTTTGGTTTTCCTATTTCCTCTTGCAACAGGACCCAAAGCAAATATTCTTATTTCTTGAAGAACATCAGTTTCTAAGATTTTTAGTACATTAAGTCCTGAACTTTGGGATACTATTATGATTTTTCTTTTATTATTAAGAAGAAATTTTAAATGTTTCCTTATTTCCCTTTGGAATTTTTTGCTATAAAGAGTGTAAATATAATAAAAGATATTTGAAATACTGGCTTTTACTATATTCACATCCCTATACTCCTCATGTTCAAACTTTTGATTATAGGGGAAATTAGAATTTATTACTTCATAGCCGTATTCCCTGAAAATTTCCAGGAAGTTCTGCTGTTCTTGGGATAATGCCGCACTTTTGTAGTTGCTGCTTCCACTTATAAGAAGGACTATTTTATCTGTCTCTGCAAGATTTATAAGGGAATCTTTCATATTAAGTTTTTGTAATGGCTCTAAATATTTTTTAAATTTTTTCATACCTTATCTTTCCTTCTGCTACCCTTATTTTTTTATCTCTCCATTTTATGACAGGAGGAGTTATAAGTGTATATATAAAGATAAAAAATAGCCCTATATCATTTATCATTTCCCTTATAACAGCAAACTTTTCCTCCCTTTCACCCAACATGAAAAATCTTAACCGGTAAAGTAAAAGAGATTTTACCAAGAGTGTCAAAAATACCGTAAGGATATAGTTTATTCCCATTGAAATTCCCATTATAAGGAGTACAGAGGAGAGTATCGAGGGAAGCAGAATAAATATTAAAAAATATAGTGTCATTGCATTTTTCATATAAATCTTGGTAAAAAGAAGCCATCTTTTCATAAGGAGCAGATACTGTCTAAAATTTTTTATGGTTATCCCTGTGTTGCAGAATATCCCTGTCTGTATAATGGTGATATTTTTGCTTAGCATATATTGAGCCAGGGCAAAGTCATCACACAACCAGTATTTTATCTCTTCAAATACATTATACTTCCTGAAAGTTTCAGTTCTTGCTATATAGAACATGCCATTTATAGTCTTATTTTTTTCCAAGTAGGACATTGTAAAGTAGGTTATTATAGAATTACTGTTTATAAATGCTGCCACAAGTTTTGACCAGAAGCCCTGTATTCCATAGTTATAGGGGTACCTGTGGCTAACCAGTCGCCCTTTATGTCTTCGTACATGGAAAGTTCATCTATCCTTTTAGTATTTATTATGCTGTCATCATCTAGTATTATCATATATTCAGTCTGTACTCTTTCTAAACTTTCTTTTATTTTAAATATTTTGGGATTCATATCCTGAGGGACTCTTTCCATTTCAAGTATCTTTATCCGTTCTTTACAGTTTTCTTCTGATATTATTTCCGAAACAATTCTTTCTGCTTCGTCATCCCCTTTATCTATGAGCCATAGGAAATTCATTTCTGAAAGATTTTTAATATTTCTCATAAGAACGTCCTTTAACCGAATGTCCCCCGAAAGAATCGGCTGTATGACTGTATATTTTTTCTGATCTATTTTTCTTCGGTCATCTATTTTAATTTTTTCAAAATATTTTTTTGCAAACAATATCCTCAAAAGGTAAATAACCATCATGAGAAATAAGAGGGTGAAAAAAATAATTTTTAATAACATTCTATATTCCTTTCCCTAAGATTTTTCCTAAAATTCTTATTCTTGTCATTATAGGAAATAATCCAAGCAATTTAAACATTATCCTGTTTTCCCTTCCTATTATAGTAAAAGTTTTGTTTTTCTCAAAAGATTTTACTATTTCAACAGCTGCCCTTTCAGGAGACATACTGTATCTGGACATCCATCCAAACTTCTTTTTTGTGGTTTCATGGAAAAAATTATTGGAAACCGTTCCAGGACATATGCTAAATACACTGATTTCTGACTTTTCCCGTCTAAGCTCTTCATTTAATGAAAGGGAATAAAATAAAAGTCCCGCTTTTGAGCCGCTATATCCCGCAAGATATGGATGGGGGTAAATCGAAGCCATGGAACATATGTTTATAATAGCCTCTTTAGCATTTCCTTTCTTTTTCTTCAAAAATATATCAAGAAATATTCTAGATAAAATAATGGGAGAAATAAGATTAAGATTTAGCATTTTCTCCTCCTCTTCCAATGATAGCGAGACTATTTTAGATATTTTTCCTGCTCCTGCACAGTTTATAAGTATATGAGGTATACCCTCTCCCATTATTTTAGCTATGTCCCTCCTATATATATCATCTCTATTCCTTAAATCACATTGTATAAGGGTACAGTTCACTGAGAATTTTTCTTCTATTTCCCTCTTTGCTGCCTTGAGATTTTCCATATTTTTAGATAAGAGGACAAGGTCATATCCTTTTCGTGCAAAAAGTTTTGCCAGCTCTTTTCCTATCCCGGAACTTCCCCCAGTTATAAATACGGTTGCCATAATTCTCCTATCTTAATTATCATTATATCTATAAAATTTCAATTTCTAGTTTGCCCATATTATACAGTTTTATTTAGGTATTTAAAACTGGAAATAATAAAAGATTATTATTTAATGATTATTTAGTTGTATAAAATTGAAAAAATAAAATAAGGATACACACCTCAAGCCTGACAATTAAAAATAAAAAGTTCGGAAACATATGTTTTTTTATCTATGATATTTTATAATTTCCTGTCGACTGTCGAACAAGTATTCCAATGGTAATATAGTCATCTTCTGATTAGTCTAAATGTTTCTTCTAATATTAGTCCATAATCATTAAAAGACTATCAATCTTTTCTGTTATTTTCTCCTTCAGTTCTTTTTCTTCAAAGTAGTCCAGAATATAAGTTCCTCCCAATATATTTAAATACATAATGACTTCGTTAAAAAGCCTCGTATTTATCTTTACCCCATTTTTCTCAAAGTCATAGACGGCAGATAAAAAAGCTTTTGTAATGGAGTTGCTGTTGCTGAAGTTACTTGAAAACAGATAAAGAAGTTTAGTCCTAAAATCATTTTTAAATACTTCCAGAAGCTCAAAAGGATCACTTCTCCGGTCGTCATAGACAAGATGTCCTGTCCACCATAATCTTGATAAAGGATGCATAATAAGGGATTTTCTCCTTCCATGTGAAAAGAAGAAGGCATTTTTTATGGATTTTTCATTGACTGCCCTTTTCCCAGAAAAATTCCTGTATTTTATATATTCCCAAAAGTCACTATGTGCCATTCCTGACCAGAGATTTTCGCTTGTGGCATCCACAGTGGAAAGCCCCATCATGGCAGAATAAAGAATTCTTATATTCTCAAGGTCACTTTTTTCAGGCTTTTCATAAGACATATCCAGTTTAAATGGTGAAACTTCCTTTCTAAATTCCAGAAAGGGGGAAGTATTTTCAAAAAATTCCGGAATCCATTTACTGGAGGGAGATTTATAGTTTTTAAGATTTATTTCGATATTTTTTCTCAAGGTCTCAAGGGAGATTTCCTTTAAAAAGTTTAATGTCATCATAAGTCTTCCTCCTCCTTTTCCTTTTTTTCAAGTTCCATCATTGCCTTAAAGCTTCTACTCACAGGGAAGTTTATTATCTTTTGTGCCAAATCATAGGATAATTCGTGTTCCAGTGTATCTTTGTTCAGTTCAATATTCATACCGGCGAGTACTTTCTTAATGGTTTTGAACCATCTGTAGTCCTCATAATCTTCAAGATTAGAGCTCTTAAGATTTTCTAGAACATAAATCAATGTGGGAAATATGACTGAAGCATGCAATAGTGGCTGAAAAATCCCCTTTGAAAGAGTAGAGTACTGCTCGTATTCTGTCTTATAAAGGGATATTCCTATTCTGTCGTTTAACATATCAATTTCCATTCCGCTCTTTTTATTGCTATTTTTCTTTAAAATTAAAAAAATAGAGGGCATCTGAACAAAATCCTTCTTTTCCTTTTCAATCTCAATGTTAAAAGGTTTAGCTATAGCCATAATATTAGCCTTTTCAATATTAAAGGAAATATTTTCATAGTCTTCATTAAAATTTTTGTTCCTGTATTCGGGTATTTCCCCCTTTGCCACTATAAAGAAACAGACACTTACCTTATGATCTAGCATTGAGCTCGAAATTTCCATATTTTCAAAACCCGATTTTGATTTTATTATATTTCTGTAGGAAGTGGCAGGGCATTCTATATGAAACAGATATTCCGCCTTTTCTTCCTTTATGAGCTCAAGAAGCTTTTCATCGTTTGTTTCCGCCTTTAACTGAAACAGTATATTTTCCTGTTTTTTCTCTGTTTTTAGGCTAGAGGTAAAGGTGGAGTTCACATAGTCGTCTGAAAAGTAAGTAAGTACAGGATAGGGGTAAAGCCTATATTCTATATTCATATAATTCCACCTCCATGGAGCAGTCATCAGAATAATTAAGTATAAAGGACAGGGAGAACTTTTGATCTTTAGAAAGTCCTTCCACATAGATTTTATCCTGCTTTATAGTAAGCGGACTGTCAAATACATCGTCCTTATAGGCATTCCTTATCTTTGCCTTCAGGCTGCTCTGCTCCCCTGAAAGGCTTATTCTTATACATCCCTTTTCTATGTCCCTTTTGGGTAGCACCACCAGCTTATATTTTTTCATTTTCTTATTTAGTGTAATAAGGCGTATTCCTACATCCTTTAAGAGGTTAATCTCCTTAATTTCAACAGGGTTATCATCACTATCTAAAGGGGAAAAATCCTTTATCATCCATCGATTATCCTTATTACTATCAGAATTTGATACAGGTGTATTACCAAAAATCGAATCTACAAACTGTATGGCTTCATCAGTAAAGTCATTTGCACCATCGGAATCCTTGATTTTTATATTGCTGAAATCTTCGCTATTCTTTAGGAAAGCATTTGTATTTCTCTTTTTAGGCATACTGTCGGTTTCCTTTTGAAGAATTTCTTTTCTTTCATCCTTCACCTTATCCCCTATGGCTGCTTCCTCCCCGTCATTCAGAAGAAGAAAGTCCCCAGGCAGGTAAGTTCCTATTCCATCAGCATCCATATAATCTTCGGGCTCTCCTTCGGAACCTAACTCGATAATTTTATCCCGTATCATTTGTTTAAGTTCCTTTAAAATATTTTTGGCATTTTCATCAGGATGTCTGTCAGGTTCCCAGCTGTCATGTTGAGGAGCTTCCATTTCCTTAAAATAACTGTTTAGCTTGTCACCACTTAGTATAAATACTGCAGAAAAATGTATTCCTGAAGGAAGTCTGTCCAAATCAAAGACTTTCATTCCGTTTGACCTTGAAATAAGAACTTTCCTGTTGAGGTTGTCATACAGTATCTTAAGTTCAAAATCTCCAAGATCCTTAAACACATCTCCGAGAAGAAAACTGTTGGGATGGTCTTCAGGGCTGTCTGTGGAAGTAAGTACCTTGTAGTAACTCCATATGGAAAGATATTTTTTCTTTTCGTTTATTTTAAAGGTTTCAAGGACATTTTGCAATGTATAGGAGGAAATAACCATGTCTCCTATTTTAATAATAAGATTTTTGTTATATATGGCAATGAGGAAGTTATCAAGAATAGCTATAGCAAGTTCCTCCTGCCATTTTTTCCTATCCATAAATCCCATGATATAGAGGTCTGTCCCTGTTTTTCCATTACGTGAAAAGGAGGAATCCATATTAAGCTCTTCAAAAAAAGGGGTGTTCTTTTCAGTTTCGCCATAATATCCTATTCCCTGTGTAAAGCGTTCTGCACTTTTGACCTTCCACATGGCAGGACCTGACAGGGAAATCTGATATCCAAGCCCCTGTGTATTTTTGGTATCATCAATGGGAAAGGAAATAAGCCTCGAAACCCCTTGAGTTGCCAAAATACCTTCTATGTCAAAGGTGCTATAGAAGATGGTCCTTATATCCGAACAGGCAAAGGGAGCAGATTTTCCAATTCCGTAACTTCCCCCCAACGCTCCATATTTATCAGAAATTCCCGAAGATTTGACAAGGCTCTGCCACGGATTTACCACATATGCTTCTTTTGAGCCAATAAGTCCTGTAGTGTTAAAATCACTTATCCTGAGAATATCCATAGTCTTGTCACTCATTTTGGCACAGGCATCTTCAAAAAACTGTTTTGCTTTGTTGTCTGTCTCATTATATAGGCATCTGTTCAAAGCATCGTTTAGTTTAGGATACCCCGGGATGGTTTTAGTTTTTACCTGAAATTTTGAAAACTCAACTGTAACAGGTTTTGAAAAGTCAAGCCTTGCATCTAGAGAATTTTGGCAGACTTCCTTAGCCAGCGAGGCAAAAAGGGAACCCCTGTAAGTTTCAAGTCCTGCTTCGCTTAATCCATATCTTTGAGAGGAGTAAC
>JBGXYD010000050.1:0-5809 GCA_041815005.1 Leptotrichia sp.
ATTCCCAGGAAAATGGACAGAGGAGGGTTATAAGAGGGTGGATATTCTGGAGCTTGACAGGGAAGATGTTTAACAATAAATAAAAAGGGGAGATGTGTATTAGGAAAAAAATCATAAAAAAATAGCTTGACAAATAAAAAAGATTGTTATATAATCTATTTTGTCATTAAGTTAATTAATATTTTGTGCCTTGGTGGCGAAATCGGTAGACGCACAGGACTTAAAATCCTGTGGAAATTTTTTCCGTGCCGGTTCAAGTCCGGCCCGAGGCACCATATGTAATTATATTTTGGATAATCCATCTGAAAACTAAAAAATTGTTGCGGGATAGAGCAGTCTGGTAGCTCGTCGGGCTCATAACCCGAAGGTCGTTGGTTCAAATCCAGCTCCCGCCACCAAATTTGCCTAGATAGCTCAGTTGGTTAGAGCATGCGGTTCATACCCGCAGGGTCGAAGGTTCGAATCCTTTTCTAGGCACCACTGATTGTAAATAATAAAGGTATATTTGCGGTTGTATCAATAGCAGATATGTCATATATAAATTTAGAAAGGAAGTGTAAACTTTCTTTTTTTGTATTTAAAACATTGTAAAAATAACTTACTTGGTGTATACTCTAAAATATGGAACTATAAAAATAATAAAGGATTGTAAAAATGTCAGAAATAGATAAATATAAAAGGATAAATAATCGGGATGAACGTATAGTCTCTTTACTGGTAATGGCCAGTTTCATATTTTTTGTGGGGACTGTTATTTATAAAGGAATAGAAGATAGGAAGATTGATAAAAGGGCACAGGAAAAGAAGGCCAGCATAGAGGAGGAATTGAACAGGCTAGATGAGGAAAACTTAAATGATATGGAAATAGACAATATCTTGAAGGAGGCGAAAGAAAAAATTGTAACTTTTCCAGAGGATGCACAAAAAATGCTTGAGAGAATAGAAAGATACAGGGGAGAAGCCTCCTACTACTTAGGGTTGTCTGATTACAGGAAAGGGAATATTGAAAAGGCGGAAAAGAGATTTTTAAAGGCTGTGGAGCTTGGAGATGCGGAATCTATGTATTATCTTGGAGAAATTCATGCTGAAAAGGGGGAATATCGTGAAGCCGAAAAATGGTTTTTAAAGGGGGAGGAACAAGGGGTTTTAAACTCAATAGTCAGGTTGGAAGAAGTATACCACAGGCTAAATGATAAGGAGAAAAGAAAAGAACAATTAAAACTACTGTCAGATAGGAAGAATACCGCTTATATGTATGAGCTCGGGAAACTTTATATAAGGGAAGGGCGTTATGTTGAAGCTGAAGAAATATTCAATACGCTGGTATTATATGATGTTATAAAGGCAAAAAGTAGGATAAATGACATAAAGGAAATAGTAAAAAAAGAAAACAATGAAAAAATATATGATGAAAAAATCATGGAGACAGAAGAGAAAATATCAAATAAAGACATAGAAGGAATTTTTAATGAAGCGAGGAGGCTATTTTTCCTCAACAGGGAAAAATCCATAAAATATTTTGAAAAAATAGAAAAATTTAAGCCGGAAGCTGCTTCTTATCTTGCAGAACATTATATGGAGCATTTTGACATGGAAAAAACTGAAAAATGGTTGCTTAGTAGTGGAGAACGGGGAGAATTATCTGCAATGTACGATTTGGGGAACTTTTATAATGAACAGGGGAAGTATAAAGAAGCTGAAAAATGGTATAAAAAATCGTTAGGGAAAAAATATATGCGGGCACTGTTTAAGATAGGGGAAATATATGATAGGAAGGGGGATTATAAAGAAGCTGAAAAATGGTATAAAAGGGCTGTAGAAAATGGCGACAGAGGGGCGATGAAGCAACTAGCTGTAATTTATTTGTCCCAAGGTAAAACGGATTTAGGGGAAGAGCTTCTTGTCAAGTCTGCCGAGACAGGTAATTTTGATGCCATGGTAAGCCTTGCCCATAAATATTTTTCCGAAAAAAAGTATAATGAAGCAAAAAAAATATATGTGCAGCTATATGAACTGGGATATGTGAAGGGAACCGTATACATAGGAATATCTGAAGAAATTGAAGGTAACTATGAGGAAGCGGAGAAATGGTATATAAAGGGTGCAGAAAAGGGAAATCTTGAAGCCGTATATAGGATTGCATATTTTTACGACAAGGTAAAGGGTGGAAAAGAGAAGGGAAAGGCTATAGAATGGTATGAAAAGGCTTCCGAGGGCGGATATGGGATTGCCATGTACAATCTTGCAGAAATGTACAGATATAGCTTTAACGATCTTGGACTGGCACAAAAATGGTATATGAAGGCATGGAAAAATGGAAGAATGAATGCTAGAGACAGTCTGAAGGAAATAAAGGATGGTGGCTAGGAAAGGGGAAAAAATGAAAATACTTATAATAAGGTTTAGTTCCTTTGGTGATGTTGTTTTGACAACACCGGTAATAAGAAAAATAAAAGAAGAATATCCTCATGCTGAAATTGATTTTATCGTTTATTCAAATTTTTCAGAAGGTATTTCCTTAAATCCAAATATAAAAGAGCTCATAATATTTGATAAAAAACGAAGTAAAGATAGGGAATATATAGGAAAAATGATAGAAAATCTTATGCAAAAAGATTATGATTATATTCTAGATCTTCATTCTAAAATTCTTTCAAGAATTATAGGTAAGGGTCTTGCAAAGGGAAAGACAAAATATTTCAGATACAAAAAAAGAAAGTGGTGGAAAACTCTTCTTGTGAAGGCTAAGTTAATAACTTACAAAGCGGACTGCACTATTGTGGAAAGTTATTTTACGGCACTGAAGAGGTTGGGAATATATTTTGACAGACATAATATAAAAGAAGGCAAAGGGGATGATTTAGAATTTTATATAGACGATAAGATGGAAAAGGATTTTTCTGAAAAATACAGATTAAAGGATATAGAATATTTTGTGCTGGCACCAGGTGCCTCCAAATTTACTAAAAAATGGCCCTATTATAATGAATTGGCACAGGAGCTTCTGGAAAAAACAAAGGCTGAAATATTTGTAATCGGAGGACCTGAAGATTATGATTCCATTAAGGAAGATCAGGATAAGAGAATAGTAAACTTGTGTGGGAAGGTATCCTTTAAAGAAAGCGGAATAATCCTAAAATATGCCGACTTTGCAGTGGTGAATGATTCCGGTCCCTTTCATATATCAAGGGCTTTAGGGACGAAAACTTTTGTATTTTTTGGTCCCACTGATCCAAAGCTGTTTAGTTTTGAGAAAAACACCTTCCTTTTAAACAATCCTGACTGTCCTCCCCATTCATTATATGGAGAAGATAAATTTGCAAAAAAATATGAAAATTGCATGAAAGGAATAACTTTAGAAACTGTAGTTGACAGGATAATGGAAGAATATAACAGGAAAAGAGAATATATTGGAGATGAGGTGTAAAATTTTATGAAAGATATAAAAACAAAAAATATAAAAATACTTGCCATCGAAAGCTCCTGTGATGAAACTTCTGTTTCTGTTGTTGAAAATGGGAACAAAGTATTAAGCAACATAATATCTACACAGATAGATATACATAAAGAATATGGAGGCGTAGTTCCAGAGATAGCTTCCAGACATCATATTGAAAATATCCTTCCTGTCTTTGAGGAAGCCATAGAGAAGGCTGGCTGCAGCATAGAAAATATAGACTATATAGCCGTTACAAATACGCCTGGATTGGTGGGCTCTCTACTTGTAGGACTGATGTTTGCAAAAGCACTGAGTTATGCCAATAAAATTCCGCTTATTCCTGTGAATCATATAGATGGTCACATATTTTCAAACTTTATAGACAATGAAATAAATCTACCTGCTGTTTCACTTGTTGTTTCGGGAGGACATACAAACCTTTATTATATAGAGGAAAAAGAAAATAAGATTGACATAACACTATTAGGGGAAACTCTAGATGATGCAGTGGGTGAAGTATATGATAAGGTGGCAAGGGTACTAGGACTTCAATACCCTGGAGGACCAGAAATTGAAAGAGTATCAGCTAAAGGAAAAGATGAACTTAATATAAAAAAACCAGATGTAGAAGGATATAATTTCAGTTTCAGCGGTATAAAGACTTACATAACCAATTATGTGAATAATAAAAAAATGAAAGGGGAGCAAGTATTAGCTGAAAATGTTGCAAAATCATTACAGGAAGTGATAACTAAGGTTTTAATCGAAAAAGTCATGAAGGCAGCAAAAGATATGAGTGTAAAGACAATTCTTGTGGCAGGAGGAGTATCGGCAAATAAAGTATTGAGAAATACGCTATCTCAAGAGGCTAATAAAAAAGGGTTTAAAATCCATTTTCCAAAAATGGAGTATTGTACAGATAATGGTGCAATGATAGGATGTGCCGCATATTATAAAATATTGGGACATAGAAAACTATACAATGGAAATAATGGTGAGACAAGTTTACAAGAGGAAAATATAAAAGACAAAATGAAAATGGCTGAAAAATATAATATAGACGCTTTTTCTACAAAAGATAGAAAAAAATAATTTTTTTTTTAGGATAAGCAAAAGGAAAAAACGTTTGAAAACCCACATTTTATAGGGTAAATAATAGAAAATCCAAAGAAGATACAAAGAACTTTTCGAAAAAAATCTAATTTTTATCAAAAAAGGGTATTGACAAAGGAGGATAAATTTGATAGAATGCTATTTGTCGATTGGGAAGATTGACGAAGGGACAATGGCAATTATGACAGAGGCTAGATAGAATTAAAGATAAGAAGACACAGGTGGGTAAGAAATAGATAATTGAATGAAGAGTTTGATCCTGGCTCAGGATGAACGCTGACAGAATGCTTAACACATGCAAGTTATTGGGGAAGTGGTACTTTGTGCTATGGAACCAAGGCGGACGGGTGAGTAACGCGTAAAGAACCTGCCCCTCGGACTGGGATAACGGCTGGAAACGGCTGATAATACTGGATATTATTAACTTACTGCATGGTTAGTTAATGAAAGGGAGAACCGGGGGAGGGCTTTGCGTCCTATTAGCTAGTTGGTGGGGTAGAGGCTTACCAAGGCGATGATAGGTAGCCGGCCTGAGAGGGTGAACGGCCACAAGGGGACTGAGATACGGCCCTTACTCCTACGGGAGGCAGCAGTGGGGAATATTGGACAATGGGGGAGACCCTGATCCAGCAATTCTGTGTGCACGAAGAAGGTTTTCGGATTGTAAAGTGCTTTTGGCAGGGAAGAAGGAAGTGACGGTACCTGCAGAAGAAGCGACGGCTAAATACGTGCCAGCAGCCGCGGTAATACGTATGTCGCGAGCGTTATCCGGAATTATTGGGCATAAAGGGCATCTAGGCGGATGGACAAGTCTGGGGTGAAAACTTACGGCTCAACCGTGAGCTTGCCTTGGAAACTGTATATCTGGAGTACTGGAGAGGTGGACGGAACTACACGAGTAGAGGTGAAATTCGTAGATATGTGTAGGAATGCCGATGATGAAGATAGTCCACTGGACGGCTACTGACGCTGAAGTGCGAAAGCTAGGGGAGCGAACAGGATTAGATACCCTGGTAGTCCTAGCTGTAAACGATGATCACTGGGTGTGGGCATGTAGAGTGTCTGCGCCGAAGCTAATGCGATAAGTGATCCGCCTGGGGAGTACGGCCGCAAGGCTGAAACTCAAAGGAATTGACGGGGACCCGCACAAGCGGTGGAGCATGTGGTTTAATTCGACGCAACGCGAGGAACCTTACCAGATCTTGACATCCTCAGAAGAAACAGGAAGCTGTTTTGTGCCTTAGGGAACTGAGAGAC
>JBGXYD010000051.1:0-8399 GCA_041815005.1 Leptotrichia sp.
AAATAGATATTTTCATTGCTTATGACAGTCTTATCAGAGATAAGTAGTGGACGGTTTCAGGTAAATTAAAATATTAAGTAGGATAGTAGGAGGAAAAATGAAAAAAATATTGTTGGTGATGAGTATTCTGTTGCTCATTTTTAGTTGTGGGAATGAAGGTAAAAAGGACAGTAAGAAAGATTCGGGAGAAACTTCTGTAAATGAAAACAAGAAATTTAAGATAGGGATTACACAGATAGTGGCACATCCCGCCCTGGACAGTGCCCGTGAAGGATTTAAGGATGCTTTTAAGGATGCAGGGCTGGAAGTGGTATTTGATGAGAAAAATGCCAATGGAGAAGTAGCTACTGCAAACCTTATTGCAAATAACTTTGTAACCGGGAAAGTTGATATGATTTATGCAATAGCCACAAGTACAGCACAGTCAGCTGCACAATCAACGATGGAACTGCCTATAGTATTTTCAGCCATTACGGATCCTGAATCTGCAGGACTTATAAAACAAAATGTAACTGGGATAAGTGACAGGGTAGATATTAAACAGCAGCTGGAACTTCTTGTTAAACTGGATAAAAACATAAAAAAAATAGGAGTAATTTATAATTCTTCAGAGCAAAACTCCAAAATTCAGGTGGAAGATCTTAAAAAGGCGGCAGGAGAACTGGGACTAACTATTACGGAAAAAAGCATTACTCAGGTAAGTGAGATACCTCAAGCCTCAGAAGCACTTGTAAGGGAGTCAGATGCACTGTATCTGCCTACAGATAATCTTGTGGCTTCTGTTGTAAATCTTATTACTGATAAGGCAACGGCTGGTAAAAAGATAGTATTTGGTGCTGAAGCAGCCCATGTAAAGGGAGGAGCCCTCATAACTCAGGGAATAGATTATTATGAAATGGGAAAAGAGGCAGGTAAGATTGCCATTGAAATATTAAAGGAAGGGAAAAAGCCTTCTGAGATACCTTATAAAAAAATGGCTCTAAACGATATTGTTATAAACGGTAAGACATTGAAAACTCTAGGGATAAATCTTCCAGAAGAGATAAAGGCATCAGGGAAAATTATAGAATAATGTAAGTTTAAATATTATTTAAAGTTAGGAGATAAATTGACTATGAAAAAAATATTGTTATTGATTTTAAGCTGTATAATGCTTTTTTCCTGTGGAAAAACAGAGGAAGTTGATAAAAAAGACACTGGAGGGAAAAAGCCCGAAGACCAAAAAGTATACAAAATAGGCATTACTCAAATTGTAACACATCCTTCACTTGATTTGGTTAAGTCAGGATTTAAGAAGGCATTTGAAGAGGCGGGAATAAAGGCGGAATTTGATGAAAAGAATGCGGAAGGGACTATAGCCAATGCGACTATGATAGCAAATAACTTTAAGATAGATAAAAAGGATTTGATTTTAGGAATTGCTACTCCTTCAGCACAGGCACTTGCCAACAGTATATCCGATATACCGATACTTTTTTCTGCGGTTACGGATCCTGAAAGTGCAAAGATATTAAATAAAAATGTTACAGGGACAAGTGATAAGGTGGATAATGTGGCTGCCCAGCTGGATCTTCTTGTGAAGTTAAAGCCGGAAGTAAAAAAAATATCAGTACTTTACAATCCTTCTGAGCAGAATTCGGTTGTACAAGTAAAGGAAATTGAAGAAAAAGCAAAGGAAAAGAATTTGACAGTAGTTCTTCACGGTGTAACTTCATTAGGAGAATTAGCACAGGTGACAAAAAATGCCCTGACTCAAAGTGATGCACTTTATTTACCTACTGACAATCTTGTAGTTTCAGGTATGCAGCTGATTGCATCAGAAGCCGCGGCAGCAAAAAAACCTGTTATTGCCACTGAAAATTCATCAGTTGAGCAGGGGGCATTACTTACAATGGGGATAGATTATTTTGAACTCGGAAAAAGAACAGGGGAAATGGCAATAGAAATTTTAAATGGTAAACCTGTTGATCAGATACCTTTTGAAATTTCCAAAAAGACTACACTTTATATTAATGAAAAAACTGCAAAGGCTGTAGGTATAGATGTGAATAATCCTCTTTTGGCAGGAGCTGTTGTTTATAAATAACAGTCAAAAAAGAAAATTTAAGAAAGAAAGATAGGAAAATAAATGGAAGAATTACTTATATTCATACAAAGCCTTCCTGTAGCTTTTAAGACAGGATTTATATATTCTATTATGGTAATGGGGGTATATATTACTTACAAGATTTTAGATTTCCCAGACTTATCGGTGGAGGGAACTTTTCCCTTGGGTGGATTTATATTTGCGGCATTTGCCCTTTCTCCAAATGGACTTTTTGGAATGACAAATCCAATTATCGGTCTGATTCTTGCAGTTTTAGGGGGAATGATAGCAGGTTATGTTACAGGAGCATTACATGTTTACTTTGAAATAGAAGGTCTTTTGGCAGGTATACTAGTAGGAACAGGATTATATAGTATAAACTTTAGGATAAATAGATCATCTAATGCCATAATTCCTTCGGGTAGAAGTATATACGAAGTAGTTTCATATGAAAAATTCTTTGTGGTTTTTCTAGTATTGTTTATACTGCTGCTTATACTGAAGGGCTTTTATGACTATAAGATAAAAGAAAATAAATATGTAATAAGAACAATGATAATATATGTTGTGGTAACATTATCACTTATTATTTATGTGGTGTATACAAAGGACATAAAATTGATGCTAACTGCACTGATAGTCTTTATTATTAAAATGATAATAGACTATATACTGACTTCAAAATTCGGATTTGCATTAAGGGCTTTAGGGAATAATGAACAGCTTGTGGTAAGTCTAGGGGTAAATGAGAAAAGGCTTAAAATATTTGGATTAATGCTCTCAAATGGTTTAGTGTCCCTTGCAGGTGCTCTTTTCGCACAAGATTTAAAGGTTGCTGATCTTCAGACGGGAGTAGGAGCAATAGTAATAGGACTTGCAGCAATAATATTGGGATTGGGAATTTTAAAGAAATCTAGGACAATAAATGAAATTACCATAGTGGTAGTAGGTTCTTTGCTATATTACTGTATAGTAAATATTGCTCTTATGTCCAATAACTGGACCCAGAATTTATATAAAAGTTTGAATATTCCTGAAAAAATTTCAAAAATACTGGAAATACAACCTACAGATACAAAGATAATGACAGCAATAATATTAGGAATAATTCTATGGAATGAACATTCCAAGAAACTGAAAAAAGGGAAAAAAAAGGCTAAGCTAACAGTAGAAGGAGAAGGAAAATGATTCAAATAAAAAATTTATATAAAACTTTCTTCTCAGAACTGGGGACAGAAAAGGAAGTGTTCAAAAATTTAAACTTTCAAATAAATGATGGAGATTTCATAACAATAATCGGAAGTAATGGAGCAGGAAAGTCTACATTGTTAAATATTCTTAATGGTCAAGTTACTCCAGATAGAGGAGAAATACTGTTAAATGAGGTAAATCTTACAAATATAGAAAGACATAAAAGAGCAAAATGGATTTCTCAGGTTTATCAAAATCCCTCACAGGGAACGGCTCCTTCAATGACGGTTCTTGAAAATCTTTCCATGGCTAAAAACAAAGGTAAAAAGTTTAATTTTACCTTTGGACTGGATATAAAGAACCTTGAATTTTATAAAAAGCAATTGGCAACTATCGGATTGGGACTGGAAAATCAGCTGTTTACCCAAGTGGGTCTTCTATCAGGGGGACAAAGGCAGTGTCTTTCCCTCATAATGGCTACATTAAATCATCCTGATATACTTTTACTGGATGAGCATACGGCAGCACTGGATCCCCAGACATCTGAAATTATTCTTCAAAAAACAAAGGAAATAATCGAAAAAAATAATATTACAAGTCTCATGATTACACATAATATGCAAGATGCCATTGATTATGGAAATAGACTTATAATGCTTCATGCAGGAGAAGTAATATTTGATATAAAAGGAATAGAAAAAAGAAAGTTGACAGTGGAAAAGCTTCTCGAAATGTTCAAGAAAAAGGATGCAGCTCTTTCTGATAAAGATATTTTTTTATAATTTATACTATAATAAATTTTTAAAATAGTATAATTCTTTATTTGACTTAATAGAAACTAAATGTGAAATTTTGAATTTAGCTATTGCATTATTGAAATTAATGGGATATAATAGTGATGTAAAATATTTAAAATAACTAAAGAGGAAGGAGAAGAAGTGTGAATACATATGTTTTTAAAATAGCAGATTTTAAAAAGAACTTATTTGCACCTGACACTTTTGATTCAATTCAGTACAAGTGAGTTGAAGTATTAGAAAGTGCAGGTTGTACTTTATGCGAAAAATATAATAAGAATTATGTGTATTCCTCTTCTTTTATTACTTCCTATTGTTAATTTATATTACAAAGGCGACTGAAGAGAGAGTCGCTTTTTTCTTATACAAATAAATAGAATATTATCTAGAGGTTATATTTTTAACTATATATTTTTTAATGAAAATTATATTGAGAATTATAACTGAAGGTTAATCTCTTTTAACGCATAAATTTCATATCTGTTGTTTAAAATGTAGTTTCATACTATTTCTTTTAAATTTTTTGAGGATTAGGACAATAAATACGCTACAAAATATAAAATTTAAATAGGAGATGAAAGTACCTGCTTATAGTAATATCATTAATAATTTAGCAGAAATATTAAAATTATATTTTGTAGCAAGATGAATGACATCTAGAAGTTATTTTGTCATGCTACTTTTTTAGTATTTGAATATTTACGAAATAAAAAAATGGAGGTAGAAAAGATAAAATGAGAGGATTTAAAAGAAAATTATGGACTATAATTGGTCTGATATTGATGATTTTAATGGTATCATGTGGAAATAAGGAGGGTAAAACTGAAGAGTCAGGGAAGATCTCCGGTTCAGAAAAGGTCCTAAGAATAAGTGCTATCCCTGATTTCGATCAGGCAGAATTAACTAGAGGATTTGGAGATTTTGCCAAATATCTAAGTGAAAAGACAGGTATGAAGGTTGAATATGTACCTGTTGTGGATTATGCGGCAGTTGTTACAGCTTTTGAGCGTGGGGAAATAGACATGGTATGGTTTGGAGGACTTACAGGGGTTCAAGCTAGAGCTTTAGTACCTGAAGCAGAAGCGATAGCCCAAAGACCAAATGATGAAAAATTCCAGTCAGTATTTATAAAGCAGAAGGGATTACCAATAAATAGCCTGAAGGATCTTAAAGGAAAAAGTTTTGCCTTTGGAAGTGAAAGTTCCACTTCAGGACATCTTATGCCTAGATTTTTTTTGGTTGCTGAAGTGATAAATCCAGATAAGGACTTTAATGGAACTCCTGTATACAGCGGTTCTCATGACAAAACATATGGTCTTGTTGAATCTGGTAGTGTACAGGCAGGAGCAGTAAATAAACAGTACTGGGAAAAGGCAGTAAAGGAAAATAAAGTAGACTTGAATAAGGTGGAAGTTTTTTATGAAACACCTTACTATTATGATTACAACTGGACTATAAACAATGTAGATAAGAAATTTGGACCGGGTACAAAGGATAAGATAAAGGAAGCAGTATTGAATATACAGGCAGGAAATGAAGTGTTAAAACTATTATCTACTGAAAGTTTTATACCTACAAAGAATGAAAACTATAAGGATATAGAAAAAGTTGCAAAATCTTTAGGAATTATAAAATAGAGGATAAAATGACAGAAAATGTAGGAAATATTGAAAATAGAAATGGAATGCTGCTAAAGATAAGAAATCTTACAAAACGATTCAGCGAAGGGGCTGGAGTGGAAGGAATAAATTTGGATATAAATAAGGGAGAAGTAATAGCTCTTATCGGTTCAAGCGGTTCTGGGAAGTCCACTCTTATGAATCTTATAACCAGAACTATAAAAAAGGATACAGGAGAAATTTTAGTAGAAGATAAGGAAATAGCACTGTTTGATAATAAACTGTTTGCCAAAAAAGTAGGAATGTTAAGACAGCAGTTTGATTTAGTAGAAAATATAAAGGTTGTTCACAATGTCCTTTCAGGAAGATTTAATGAATGGGGATTTTTAAAATCCTTTATATCCCTTATTAAACCACAGGAAATAAATTATGCAGAGGAAGCCTTAAGGAAAATAGGGCTGGAGGATAAAATATTTGAAGCAACTTTATCACTGTCAGGGGGGCAGAAGCAACGGGTTGCAATAGCACGTTTATTGGTGCAGAATCCAGAGCTTATACTGGCCGATGAGCCTGTATCCTCTCTTGATCCTGTAAATACCAGAAGGGTCCTTTCCCTTATAACTAATCTTGCGAAAAATGAAGGGAAGGCTCTTATGGCGAGTATGCACTCTGTGGAATATTCTAAGGAGTTTTTTGATAGGATAGTGGGCTTGAAGGAAGGGAAGATAATCTTTGATGAAAAGTCAAAAGATGTGAATGAAAATATGATAAGAGATCTATATGAGGTAAAAACTGATGGAGAAATCTAAAAAAGGTATCTTAAAAAAATTCTTCAATAACAGAAGGATAAACTTAACTGTAACATTAGCCATTATCTTTCTTATAACATTATTAAGAGTAAATTTTAAAGGGGGAGTTCTACATACAGGAGGTTATACAACTTTAAAGGCAATGGTTACTTCCCTTATAAAACCTGATTTATCCTTACAAATAATAATTCTAGCCATAAAATCCTGCTGGCAGACCTTTGCTTATGCTTTGATAAGTATATCGGTGGCATTAGTTATTGCCTTTCCTATGGCGATAGTCTCATCAGGAGTAATATTTAAAAATAAAGCTATAATGTTTACCTCAAAAGCTTTGATCGGTTTTCTGCGTGCTATACATGAGCTTATATGGGCATGGATTTTTGTAGCAGCTGTAGGACTTAATCCCATAGGAGCTGTTTTTGCCCTTGCAATACCCTATGCAGGTTATTTTGGGAAAATATTCTCAGACCTTCTTGAAGAAACACCTAAGGCTCCCATAGTAGCTTTACAGTCAACAGGGGCAAATAAGTTTCAAGTTCTAGTATATGGATATCTTCCGGCAGTTATTCCAAATATGTTCAGCTATGTCATGTACAGGTTAGAATGTGCTACCCGTTCTTCTTCAGTCCTCTCTTTTGTAGGGCTTGGTGGGATAGGGTTTCAGATTCAAATATCCCTACAGGATCTAAAGTATAACCAAGTGTGGACATTTATGGCATTTCTCATAATGCTGATAGTCATTATTGATAAATGGGGATATGAAATAAGGAGGAGAATAAAATAGATGAAAAGAATAGTTGAAAACATTGATAGAAACTTTATAAAATACTCTTTTTTTGTATTTTGTCTGCTTGTTATAATTTCATGGGGATATATTTTAGCTAGCGAACCTGAGAGTTTGGGAAAACTTTTTGATGAAAAAAATGGAGAATACTTATTGAGATTCATAAAAAGGCTTTTTGGAATGAATGAGAAGCAGCCGGCTTTTCTAAACAAAGAAATGTGGAAGCAGGGAATGCTTCTTAGTTTACAAACCTTTGAAATGAGTATTCTAGCAACTGGTATAGCTACAGTTGGAATGCTTCTTTTAGTAATTCCTTCTGCGAGAAATATAGCTGACGGAAAGCTGCTTCTTAAAAAAAAATGGTATTATAAAATATTTTATTATGTAAGTAAGTTTTTTTTTCTGTTAAGCAGGTCTATTCCTGAGCTGATGTGGGCTATGATACTTGTATTTATATTAAAGCCAGGAATGCTTCCAGGGGCATTGGCATTGGCAATACACAATATGGGAGTTTTGGGAAAGCTCTGTGGGGAAATTATAGAAAATATAGATGAAAAGCCTATACAAAATCTTGCCCTTAGTGGAGGAGGACAAAGTCAGGTTATGCTTTATGGAATTTTACCAGATGTCCTTCCAAAATATATAAATTATATTTTATATAGACTTGAAAATATTATAAGGGCAACATTAATAGTGGGATTTGTAGGAGTAGCAGGCCTTGGGCTACAATTCAAGCTTGCTATGAGCTATTTTAAGTATTCTGAAATACTTTTATATCTTATATTTTACCTAATAATGGTATATATTACCGATATATTGTCGGCAATGGCAAAAAGATATATAGAATAACTTTAATTGGAAATAGTAAAAATCATAAAAATGTGTATTAGCTAAAAAATAAAATAGTTCTATTTATTATAGATATACTTTTGAGAGGTTAAAAAGTACTCAAAAATCTTATTATGAATAAAATTTCACTTAATAAAAAACTTGATTTATTAAAGAAATAATACAAGAGAGTATTTTTCTTAAGCTTATATGAGTTTTTTCTCGTGAAATTTTATCTCCATTAATAAAATGAAAAAAATTAAAAAATTTAAAAATGACAAAATA
>JBGXYD010000052.1:0-3862 GCA_041815005.1 Leptotrichia sp.
ATAGAAGATACCATAGTATAATGGAAATATGTTTTTTAGAAATTTAGATAGTTATTGAATTAGGGGAGAAAATAAATAAGATTTTATGAATTAGATATATAAAATAGGGGGTAAAAATAATGGCTATAAGTGTACTTAGCTCAAGTTACGAGGGAATAGAATCGTATATTGTGGAAGTGGAGGTGGATATTTCAAAAGGTCTGCCTGTTTTTAATATTGTGGGAATGGGGGATATTGCAATACTTGAAAGTAAAGAGAGAATAAAGAGCTGTTTTAAGAATATGGATTTGGAGTTTCCCGTTAAGAGGGTACTTGTAAATCTGTCTCCTGCAGATGTAAAAAAGAAGGGAAGTCATTTTGATTTGCCCATTTTTATGGGAATTCTTGCTGGTGCAGGTAAAATAATGGATATAAAAAAATTCGATGATTACCTTATAATAGGGGAAATTTCCTTAAACGGAAAGATAAAACCTGTAAAAGGGGTTATAAATGCCACTATTTTAGCAAAGGAGAAAGGAATAAAAGGGATAATAATACCTAAGAAAAATTATAATGAAGCCCGTCTTATATCAGGTGTGGAAATTATCCCTGTGGAAGATATAGTTCAAGTGAAGGATTTTTTTAATAAGGAACTGAAAAATAACGAAACAGTAAATATAGATAGTATAAGAAATATTAAAGAATCAGGACAGGAACAGATACAAATGGAAGAGGATACAGAGTCTGAAAATCTTGATTTTTGTGATGTGAAGGGGCAGCTTCTTGCAAAAAGGGCTATGGAAATAGCGGCGGCAGGAGGACATAACATATTCTTAATAGGGGATCCAGGTTCAGGGAAGTCCATGATGGCTAAACGGTTTAATACTATTCTTCCTGATATGACAGAAGAAGAAATAATAGAAACAACAAAAATATACAGTATATCGGGAATGCTGTCAGAAAAAATTCCGGTTATTATGAAAAGACCCTTTAGAGCTCCCCATCATACTGCCACTCAGACAGCTCTGGTGGGGGGTGCAACAAGGGTGGGAGAAATAACTTTAGCCATAAACGGTGTATTTTTTCTAGATGAACTGGGGGAATTCGGGATAAAGACATTGGAAACCTTAAGACAGCCTCTGGAGGATGGAAGTATAACTATATCAAGGGCAAACTCTATAATTACATATCCTGTGAAAAACATAACTATAATGGCATCCAATCCAAGCCCTTCAGGTTTTTTTCCAGAAGATCCCCAATGTAAGGATAGCTTAAGAGATATAAAAAACTATCAGAAAAGGTTTTCGGGTCCATTATTGGACAGGGTGGACATGTATGTGGAAATGAGACGTTTGAAAAAAGAGGAAATGATGGAAAATACTGATTCTGAAAAATCAGAAGCCATAAAGGAACGGGTTATGGCGGTAAGGAATATACAGAAGAAAAGATTTGGGAATATGAAGCTGAACTCAAAGATGAGCAGGAGGGAAATTGTAAAATACTGTAGTCTGGATAAGGAGACATCGTATATGATGGAAGAAGCTATAGAAAAACTTAGTCTTTCTGTAAGGGCATATGACAAGATACTAAAGGTGTCTAGAACCATAGCTGATTTGGAAGGGTCGGATAATATAAGGATGGAGCATCTGATGGAAGCATTGAATTATAGGAAGAAATATTAAAAGTAATATTAAATTGAAGGTTTATTTAAAAAATGATATAATATCTTAGACTTAAAAAGAGTTTTTTAAATGCGGACTTTGTCTGAAAAGACTGATGAAAGATTATAACTGTAAGTGGGAAGTGAAAGGAGAAAACCGACTGAAAAATGAGTTTACTATCAAATGTAGCAGTATCTTTGGCAAAATTGGGAAATATAAAGAAACTAAATGAACGAGCTATGGAAAACCCTAGAAGGGATATTGATTTTTTTAATAGGAAATATTTTGATAAAAGCCTGATACTTGAGGAAGAGTTTATAGAAGGATTTCAAATGCTTACTGTAAAATCCGAAAATTCTATAAAAAAGAATGTATTCTTTCTCCATGGAGGAGGTTATACCATAAGAGCTGTAAGAGGTCATAGAATAATAGTTGAAAAACTTGTAAAAAAATACGGATTGAAGGTAACCTTTATAGATTATCCGCTAGCTCCTGAAAACACTGCTGAAAAAACATACGATATAGTGGAAAAGGCATACAAAAGGATTGTTGAAAGGGATAAGGGGGATGAGTTTTATCTTTTTGGAGATTCGGCAGGGGGAGGGCTTGCACTTGGTTTTTTACAGAAATTAAAGGGATTGTGTACGTATTTTCCCCAGAGGACGGTACTTATGTCCCCGTGGCTGGATATTTCCCTTACAAATGAAGAGATAAAGAATTTTGAAGAAAAGGATCCGCTTCTACCTTTAGGCTCACTTATAAAAATAGGGAAAAAATATGCAGGAAAGTTGGATTTAAAAGATCCTATGCTTTCCCCCATCTATGGTGATATGGATAATCTTGGTCATATATTTCTTATATTTGGTACAAATGAAATTTTTTATCCAGATTGCATGGAATTGGCTAAAAAACTTGAAATGGCACAAGGAAGCGAAAAAACACTTTTTATAGGGGAAAATCTATGTCATGACTGGATACTTGCCCCCTTGAAAGAAACAGAGGAAACACTTGAAATGATAGGAGAGTTCTATTTAAAATAGAAATTATAAGGATATAAGGAGGAATGAAAAAGTTGGCTAGGCAGGATTTATCAAAGGTAATAAATATGGATCTCCATAATGAAATAAAGGAAATATATAAAAATATAAAAAAGGATATAGAAAAAGCCATAAAGGGATATAAAAATGCATGGAAAGGCAAGGAAGAAGAAGTTTTTGCAGAAATAGCCTTTTGTATATTGACACCCCAGTCAAAGGCAAAAAATGCATGGCAGGCGATAACAACTTTGGTGGGGAATAGGTTACTTTATGAGGGTCAAGCTGAAGAGATTGCAGAATATCTGAATATTGTCAGGTTTAAAAATAACAAATCCAGATATCTTGTGGAGCTTAGGGAGCTTATGACATTGGAAGGAAAACTACAGCCGAAGAAAATACTGTCGGAAGTCGGAGACACATTCGAAAAGAGGGAATGGATATTAAAAAATATAAAGGGAATGGGAATGAAGGAGGCAAACCATGTTCTTAGAAATCTCGGGTTTGGAGAAAAAATAGCTATTCTCGACAGACATATTTTAAGGAATTTGGCTGAATTGAAGGTGATACCTGAAATACCGAAGTCAATTACTACGAAAAAATATTATGAAATAGAAGAGAAAATGAGAGCATACTCTGACTATTCAGAAATAAGAATGGATGAACTGGATCTTGTCTTATGGTATAAGGAAGCAGGGGAAGTATTTAAATAAGGGATAATACTACAAATAACAATAAAATAATTATATAAAGGAGGAATCAAAGTGAACAGTGTAGTTGAATATACAGGGGAAGATTTTGAAAAGGATACTTTGACGGAGGGGATTACTTTAGTTGATTTTGGAGCAGCATGGTGTGGTCCATGCCAGATGCTGGAGCCTACTTTAGTGGAACTGTCAAAGCAGGTGGATTATAAGATAGTAAAGGTGGATACGGATCAGTATAGTGAACTGACCCAGAAATACAAAGTAAAAAGTCTTCCAACAATGATAATATTTAAGGATAGAATTCCTGTGGAAAGCCTTAGAGGATTTATGACTCATGATGAAATAGATAAAAAAGTCAAAGAGTTTATGTAATATCCTTTAAAAAATAAAAATCGTCTGAAATGCTTTTTAAATCAGGCGATTTTTTATTTTGAATAATGTGTTCAAAATAAAAATGAAAAAAAAAACCAAATAAAAAACC
>JBGXYD010000053.1:0-3957 GCA_041815005.1 Leptotrichia sp.
ATTATAATGATATTTGAGATACAAAACATTTATGAGGAGGAATAATGTTAGATAAACTGGCAAATTTAAAAGAAAAGGTACTTAAGAGTTTGAAGGAGGTTGAAACTCTTGAAGGCTTGAATGAGCTAAAGATAAGTATCCTAGGCAAGAAGGGTGAATTTACAGCTATAATGAAAGAAATGGGGAATATAGCTGCAGAAAAAAGAGCAGAATTTGGAAAGAATACAAATGAGATTAAGAATCTTCTACAAGAAAAATTTGACGAAAGATTAAATGAACTGAAGGAAAAAGCAAAACAGGAAAGACTGCTTAATGAAACAATAGATATAACTTTACCTGGTAGAAGACCTTCAAAGGGTTCTATTCACCCACTGACAAAAACTGTCATGGAAATAAAGGATATAGTTTCTACAATGGGATTTGACATAGTGGACGGTCCTGAAGTGGAATATGTAAAATATAATTTTGATTCCCTTAACATAGCAGAAACACATCCTTCAAGGGAAATATCCGATACATTTTATATAAAGGAGGGAGAAACCGTCCTAAGAACTCAGACATCTGGAATGCAGATAAGGTATATGGAGGATAGAAAGCCTCCTTTTAGGATGATATCCATAGGAAAGGTGTACAGACCTGATTATGATGTCTCCCATACACCTATGTTCCACCAGATGGAAGGGCTTATGATAGGGGAAGATGTCTCCTTTGCCAATTTTAAGGCAATACTCGAAAACATAGTAAAGAAAATATTCGGAGAAGATAGAAAAGTAAGGTTCAGACCACATTTTTTCCCATTTACAGAACCTTCAGCTGAAATGGATGTAGAATGTGGAGTATGCAAGGGAAAGGGCTGTAGAGTATGTAAAAATACAGGATGGCTTGAAATACTTGGAAGCGGAATGGTAAATCCTAAAGTTTTGGAAGGGGTGGGAATAGATCCTAAAAAATATCAGGGGTTTGCCTTTGGATTGGGACTCGAGAGGATAACAATGCTTAAATACGGGATAGATGACTTAAGAGCGTTCTTTGAAAATGATGAGAGATTTTTAAATCAGTTTTAGTAGCATTGTTTAGCGGCTCACTATAAATCAAGATGCAAAAGGAAGAAAATAGAAGAGTTATTTTAACAGTACTTTTAAATAATACATTAGCAATCCCGCTTAGTAATTTTATTAAGTACAGGATTTTCAAAAGGACTTAAAATAGGAAAAAATTATATACAGTAAAAATTAGGAGGAAAAAATGCTGATTTCTTTAAACTGGTTGAGGCAATATGTGGATTTAGACGGAATAGATATAAAGGAAATGGAAAATACACTGACTATGATAGGTCAGGAAGTGGAAAAAATAGAAATAAAGGGAGAAAACCTTGAAAAGGTAATAACAGCCCATATAGTCCAAAAGGAAATGCATCCTGATTCAGATCATTTGACAATATGTAAGGTGGATACAGGATCGGAAGTAATACAGGTTGTGTGTGGAGCCCCTAACCATAAGACCGGGGACAAGGTAGCCTTGGCACAAGTAGGAGCACAGCTTTCTCCTGACTTTATTATAAAGAATGGGAAAATAAGGGGAGAAGAATCAAATGGTATGCTTTGTTCAGAAGCAGAGCTCGGAATAGGAACGGATGAAAGCGGAATTATAATCTTACCGTCGGATACTCCGGTGGGGATACCCATGAAAGAATATCTAGGAATAGATGATGTTGTATTTGAACTGGAAATAACTCCGAATAGACCTGACTGCTTGTCCCACATAGGAATAGCAAGGGAAGTTGCCGCCTATTATGACAAGAGAGTAAAGTACCCTTCCACAGAGATAAACAAGGAATCTTCAGAAAAGACGAAAGATAACATAAAGGTGACAATAGCAGATGAGAAGCTTTCCAAAAGATATGCTACAAGAATACTGAAGGGGGTAACTGTAAAGGAAAGTCCCAAATGGTTGAAGGAAAGAATAGAGGCCGTGGGACTTAGAAGTATAAATAACATTGTAGACGTATCAAATTTTGTATTAATGGAAATGAACCAGCCAAATCATGTATTTGACCTGAATAATATAGAAGGTGGAGAAATAATTGTAAAAGCGGCAGATGAGGGGGAAATGTTCATTACACTTGATGGACAGGAGAGAAAGTTGTCATCAAAGGATATTGTAATAGGTGATGCCAAAAAAACGGTTGCCCTTGGAGGAGTTATGGGGGGAGAGAATAGTGAAGTTTCGGAAAATACAAAGAACATACTTTTGGAAGTGGCTCACTTTAATCCTCAGAACATAAGACAAACTTCGAGAAGGCTGGGACTTTCAAGTGATGCCTCTTATAGATTTGAAAGAGGGATTGAAAGAGGAAATATTGTAAATGTGGTGAATAGACTGGCAAATCTCATTCAGGAAGTAGCAGGGGGAGAAATTTTGGAAGGGGTTGTGGATGTATTTCTAGAATCTTCACAAGTATATGTAACAGAACTTGATTTTCCAAGATTTAATAGGTTTGTTGGAAAAGTTATTGCTAAGGAAGAGGTTATAAAAATTCTTAAAAACCTTGAAATAGAAGTGGAGGATAAGGGGGAAAGCCTTATTCTAACTCCACCTTCTTATAGGGAGGATCTTGAAAATGAGCAGGATTATTTTGAAGAAATAATAAGAATGTACGGCTTTGACAATATAGAAAACATATTACCTAGGCTGGATATAAATGAAAGCGATATAATAGATACAACAAAGCTATCGGATACAGTAAAAGAAATAGCATCAGGAGCAGGGCTGAAGGAAGTGATAAATTACAGTTTTATTCCTAAGGATGCGACGGATAAGTTAAAATATACGGGGGTTCAAAAGGAAAATTTTATAGATGTTTTAAAACCGATAACGGAAGATTTTGTGACCCTAAGACCTACCTTACTATACAGCCTTATAAAAAATGCTAAGGATAATATGAACAGAAACGTGTCAAACATTAGATTTTTTGAAGTTAGTAGAGTATTTGAAAAGGCTGATGAGCTGGCAAAGGAAGATGTGAAGCTGGGGATAATATTGGCGGGAGAGGGTGATAAGACCCTTTGGAATCCAAAGCCTACGCCTTATGACTTTTATGATTTAAAGGGAACTGTTGAAGAAATATTTTTAAAATTAGGATTTAATAACTACCAGCTAAAAAGAAGCCAACAGACAGAATTTCATCCTGGAAGATCTGTAGATATCTTTGTAGGTAAAGAATATATAGGAAGTTTTGGGGAGATACATCCAGATGTGCTGGAAAACTTTGATTTTGATAATAAATCGGTTCTCGTTGGGGAATTTAATATTGACCTTATTAAAAAATATATAGGGAAAAAGCCTAAATATCAGGGAATAGTAAAGTATCCATCAGTGCCTAGAGATATTGCACTAGTGGTAGATGAGGAAATTCTTGTTGGGGATATAATAAAAACTATCGAAAAGGTAGATAAGAAAATAGAAAAAGTCGAACTGTTTGATATTTATAGAGGAACAGGAATAGTATCAGGAAAGAAAAGTGTTGCTGTGAGTATTATACTGAGAGATTCGGATAAGACACTGGAGGAAAAGGAAATAAATGATCTTATGGTGAAAATACTGGAAAAGGTTAAAAAGACATATAATGCTGAACTGAGACAATAATTTTTAAAATGTCGATAAAAAAACTGTAAATAGGGTTAAGTACATAAAAAGAACACATATGAGACTATTGGATACAATAAATTAAAGTCTGAAAAATGTGTTCTTTTTTATTCGTATTGAAAATAACGTGGGGCAAATACTGTGTTCCTAAAAAGTTATAAATACTGGTTTTACTGACTTTTATAACTTTAAAAATTTATCTGATAATAGCTAAAAATAGAACGGTAATATACAGGTAATATACAAAAAATAACAGTATTAAAGTGTTATTTATCATAAAAAATACCGGGAGAAAAATCACCCGGTATCTTA
>JBGXYD010000054.1:0-11899 GCA_041815005.1 Leptotrichia sp.
GGTGATGAATGGATTTATAGGAATATTAATTATAATTATTTTAAAATAAGGTATTTGAAGACTTTAAAGAGAATAAATATTTAAGGCATATAAAATAAGAAATAAAGAAAGATAAGTGGGAAATAGAAATAAAAAATATAAAAATTTTTATAGATAAAGAAAAGGTTAAAGGAGAAATAAGTTGAAAGATAAGGTAGAAAAATTACTTGAAAAATTGAATAAAGGTCTGGTGGGGAAAGAAAAGATAATACGCCTCGGGCTGCTTGCAATTCTCTCTGGAGAAAATCTTTTATTGGTTGGGCCGCCAGGAACTGCAAAAAGTGAGATTTCAAGGAGATTGACTAAAATATTGAAGGATGAAAGTTACTTTGAGTACCTTCTTACAAAGTTTACTACTCCTGAGGAGATATTTGGACCGTTGTCAATAAAGAAACTTCAAGAGGATAAATTTGAAAGAAATACAGAAAGTTATATGCCCACAAGAAGGATAGTATTTTTAGATGAAATATTTAAAGCTAACTCATCCATATTGAATACACTTCTTACAATTCTAAATGAAAAGATATTTCATAATGGTATAAGGCAGGAAAAAGTTCCTCTGTTAGCCCTTATAGGAGCATCAAATGAGCTCCCCCTAGGGAATGACGAATTATCTGCACTATATGACAGGTTTCTGCTACGTAGTACAGTGGACTATATAAGTGATGAGGACATAGACACACTTCTAGAAATAGATTTTACAGAGGTTGTAATCTCAGAGGAACTAAAAATTACTGAGAAGGAGCTGGAAGAGATAAGAGAAGGGGCAGAGAAAGTGGAAATTCCTGAAGGAATAAAAAATGCGATAAAAGAGATAAGAATAGCCTACAATAAGTTATTTAAGGAAGATAAGCATGAAAATATTTCCGATAGGAAATTGGTGAAAATTATACGACTTATAAAGATTTCCGCATATATTAACGGGAGAGGAGAAGCGGACTATTCGGATGTACTGCTTCTGATAAACTGTTTATGGAACAATCCTGAAAATATTGAAAAAGTCACTAAGCTAGTGCTGGATATAGTAAAGAAAAATATTACACGGGGAAATATTATTGAAAATGTGGGAAAATACAAGGAGAAATAAGGAATGACAATAGATGAGATAAAAGGAATAACAGAAGAAGAAATAAATCTTGAAATATTACAGATTTTAAATGAAGAAAAAGAAATAAATCTTCTTGAAATGAGTAGAGAATGTGAAAAGGAAGTCAGAAAGGAATTTATGAATTTTCTTTTCAGGGAGCTTATTAACATGGAGGACAATGATATAGAAAGAAATATAGATGATTTTTACCGTGATAGGAAATTGAAGATTATATATATGGATAAGCTTTATATACAGTCAAATATAATAATACTTTTTAATACAAAGGATTCGGGACTTTTTTTTGCAAATGAGTTTTGGGCATACAATAATAAGGGGACAAATAAGAGAATGCTTTCTATAGAAACCGCCCAGAAACTGATAAGAAAACTGTCAGAAATTATAGTAAAAGAAAAAAATAGCAGAAGAGAAATCCAAAAATTTCTCAAAAACAATATGACATCATTAGAGGAAAAGATAACGAATGAACTGCTTCTTAAACAAATTGCTGATAATGTATGGCTATAATGACCAAAGTTAAGGGGAAATACAGATAAGCTAGTATTGACAGTCTGATACTTTAGATTAAAAAAGAAGGAGGCAGAATGAAAATTACTGAAAAGAAGTATGAAAAAGAGGAAAAAAAGATAAAAACCAATAAATTGTCCTTAATTGAGGCTTCTCTGACTTCGTATATTGTAAAACCTCTGAAATATTATATAAACAGTATATATAGGGAAAAAGTGGTTCCAAAAAAGGGAAGCATAGTATATACTGACTTTGGAGTATCAGGAATATACATGGGGGAAGGAAAGATTGTAAATATTATAGTTGATAATCTTTTAGGGGATACTGGGGAAGTAAAAATTGTTTCAATTGAGGAATTTATAAGAAATTCAGATTTTCCCGACAGTATTTATGTTTCTTCTAATGAAAAGGGAGCTGTGGGAAATGCTGAAATTATTGAAAAAGCAAAAAAATATGTAGGTAAAAAAAATAAATTGGGACTTGTATTTGAAGATAGCCACAGTTTTGTAAAAAAATGTCTTGATTATTCAAAGGAAAATCACTTTGGTAAGTTTGAGGATTTGACGGAAAATATGAAATCTCCCTTAGGACTGTTAAAGCAAAAGGCACAGAACAAGATAGGAGCTACAAAATGGCTTTTATGGAATGTGGAAACAGACAAAATTAATGAATATAACGAAAGCAAAAGGGAAACTCCCTTGGATATGGCTCCTTTGGAGAATTCTTCTTTAAACAAGATTTCGAAAGGAGAAAGGGACGAGTTTAGACGCCTTAATATAGGAAAAACCATAAGAAAATATGAAGAAGTCCCCTTAAATGATGAAATTATGGTACACCTCAAGAAAGAATACAGGGAAGCTATAGATTTTTTTAGGGAAATAAATAGTGAAAAAATACCGGATCCTATAATAAAGATAATAATAAAAATAATACGGTTTTTAGAGGAAATCATAGAAGGTTATGATCAAAATGAAAATTCCATAAAGGGACTTGGAGGAGATTTTTCCTTTAGGCAGCTTAAGGAAATGGGGGATGAGTTTAGATATATGGTTCAGGAGATGAACCGTAACAGACATATCCAGGAGGTGTTAAGGAAACTTGGAAAGGGCTTGATATCTTTTGAAAAAAATGAGAAAAATAAAATAGCTAAAATAAACAGGGATGAAGTATTCGGAGTTGATAGGAGCAGTAATCTTTCAAGGATTCTTCCGTCAGAGCTCTTAAATCTTGAAGATGAAAATCTAAAATACCTTTTTTATGCAAAATATCTAGAAAATAGCCTTCTTACTTATGAAATAAAAGCTAAGGAGGAGACTGAAAAAAATGAGACTGAAGAAAAAATAGGAAACAAAGGTCCTATCGTAGTCTGCCTGGACACGTCAGGAAGTATGAAGGGAACACCTCTTTTAAAGGCAAAGGCTCTTGTTCTCGCAGTTATTGGAATATTGAAGGAGGAAAAGAGGGAGCTTCATATAATATTGTTTGGAGCAAAGGGTCAGATTCAGGAAATATCTCTAAATGGAGAAGAAAATGATGTAGTTAAAGCTGTGAAATTTTTAAAGAAGAGCTATGAAGGAGGAACAGATTTTGAAACCCCATTAAGAAGAGGAATTGAAATAATAGATATATCGAAGGTTTATAACAATGCGGATATTTTAATGGTAACAGATGGAGCCTGCAGGATAACATACCAGTTTAGGAAGCTCCTTATGGAGGAAAAGAAAAGGCTGGATTTTAAAATATATACAATTATATGTGATACAGACAGGGTCGAAAAAGACTTTAGTGACGGAGTAATAGTAATTTAAGTAAAATAGTATCAAATAAGATATTGAAGAAAATAATTTAAGGGAAGGAAATAGATGAGAAGAAAAAAAATAAATAGAATGATAATAATGATGTTTCTATGCATCACACTTTATAATTTGGCTCATCCGGCGACACCAGGACTGATAGAGCTGAGAAACTGGAAAAAAAGTATTTCTGGGGAATTTTTGGCAATCATGAGTACGTCAATGTTTGTATCTTCCCCTTATTTTGGGGCATTGGCTGACACAATAGGAATGAAGAGAATATTTGTATTTATGCCACTTATATACGGGACGGCACAAATATTCTTCGGATTTGTGGACTCTCTGACTGTGGTATTTTTTGCGAGAATGGTAGCAGGGTTTGCTTCAGGTGGGACTTATGCTGTAGCATTGGGGTATGTTAGTCATCTCTCCTCTACACGGACAAAGAGCAAAAATATTGCTAAAATAAGTTCAGCTGCAGTAATTGGTGGAGCAATAGGTCAAAAGGCAGGGGGCATGATTGCTGAAATAAATACCCAGTATCCCTTTGGGTTACAGTTTATCTGTGGATTAGGCGTTTCCCTTATAATTTCTTTTTTCTTAAGGGAAATTGTAAAAAAAGAAAGAAAAAATAATGAAAAAAAGGAAAGGAAAAGTTTAAACCCCTTTGCAGTTTTTAAATATATAAATGAGCTGGACGGATATTCTAAATTTTTCTGTTTTATAATATTTCTATCGGGGATAGGGATATATTCTTACGGAAGTGCATTAAATTATTTTCTGAAATTTAACATTAAGGCATCTCCGGACACAATAGGAACATTTGTAATGGGTTCTTCCCTTCTTGCTTTTTTTGGAACAAGTATAATTCTTGTAAGATTAATTTCTAGGTACAATGAAAGTATTATATACAGGATAGCGGTATTTATAGGATTGATTCTCATGTCTATTATACTATATAGACTTAATATAGGAATAGTTTCATATATTCTTATGGCAATTTATGCAATGATATTTGAAATGATAAGATCTCTTGGAAATAGTATAGTGGCAAAGAGGTATAAGACGGAACAGGGGAAAATACTGGGGGTTGTATCAGCTATGGGATTTTTAGGATCTGCAATGGGTTCTCTCCTTTCGGGATATCTTTTAAGTTGGAACCAGTATCTTCCTTTTATTGTGAATGTAGTGGTCATGTCGATTGTTCTAGTATTGATTCTCTTAAATAACGGAAGAGAGAAACTGTATTAATTTAATAAAAAATATATTTATAAAAGTTTTATATAAAATTTTACTGCTGAAGTAATAATAGTAAAATTACTTAAACCATGTATTTACTAACTAAATATAAATTCCTAAAAAATATAGAAGGAAGACTGGATAAAATTATTGACAAAATTAATTAAAATATATTTGTATAATTTCATAAATATGGTAAAATTATAACGGTAGAGAAAAATATGGGAGGATATCGTTATGGATTTCATGAAAAAATATGAATACTGGCTAAGTTCTACGTCAATTGATGAAAAGGATAAAGAAGAATTAAGAAGTTTAAAGGATAATTCGAAGGAAATCGAAGATAGATTTTTTAAGGATTTGAGTTTTGGAACAGGTGGAATCAGAGGGGTAAGGGGCATAGGAACAAACAGGATTAACAAATATGTAATTAGAAAGGCCACACAAGGTCTTGCCAACTATATGCTCAAGTATAACGAGAAAGAAGCTAAAGAAAAGGGGATAATCATTGCTCATGACTGTAGGATAGGTTCTAGGGAATATGCTATAAACACAGCTAGAGTAATGGCTGCAAACGGTATCAAGGCATATATTTATGAAGATTTGAGGTCTACTCCGGAACTTTCCTATGGTGTAAGATATAAGGGATGCCTGGCAGGAATAGTGGTTACTGCAAGTCACAATCCTGTGGAATATAACGGATATAAGGTTTACTGGGAAGATGGAGCACAAGTTGTGAATCCTCATGCCACTTCTATTGTAGATGAGGTAAATAAGATTGCGACTCTTGAAGAAATAAAGGTTATTTCTGAAGAGGAAGGGAAAAATAAAGGACTGATAATTCAGCTGGATGGAAAGATTGATGACGATTATATTGCAGAAATAAAGAAACAGACTATTAATACTGACATTGAAAGTAAAAAAGATTTTAAGATAGTATACACACCTCTTCATGGGACAGGTGGAAGGCCAATGAAGAGGATATTGTCTGACTTTGGATACACTTATGAGGTTGTAAAGGAGCAGATAGATCCTGATGGGAATTTTCCGACAGTTGTCTATGCCAACCCTGAAGAAGTAGCTGCTTTTGAGCTGGGAGTAAAACTGGCTGATGAAATAGGGGCAAAACTGGTTATGGCGAATGATCCTGATGCTGATAGGATTGGGATAGCTGTAAAGGACAATAATAATAATTGGTATTATCCCAACGGAAATCAGGTAGGGCTGTTACTAATTCAATATCTTTTAAATAATAAAAAGGATATTCCTACAAATGCAAAAATAATAACAACAGTGGTTTCAACACCTATGATTGATGTAATTGCACCTAAAAGGAATGTAGGAGTAATGAAAACATTGACAGGGTTTAAATATATAGGAGAAAAGATAAGGGAATTTGAGGCTGGCTCCTTAGATGGAAGCTATCTTTTCGGTTTTGAAGAAAGCTACGGATACCTCATAGGAACTCATGCAAGGGACAAAGATGCTCTTGTAACTTCAATGGTTATAGCTGAAATGGCAACTTACTATAATTCGCAAGGAAGCTCCATTTATAATGAACTTCAAAAATTATACGAGGAATTTGGATATTATCTTGAAGGAATAAAATCAGTAACTTTGAAGGGGAAAGATGGTATTGAGAAAATGTCGGCATTAATGGCTGATTTAAGGGAAAATGTAAAGGATACTCTTATTGATAAGAAAATAAAGATAAAAAGAGATTTTGACACCCATAAGGAGTACAATATTGAAACAGGGGAAGTAAAGGATATAAATCTGCCTAAGGAAAATGTGTTACAATTTGTACTGGAGGATAATACATATATTACTGCAAGACCTTCAGGGACAGAGCCTAAAATTAAGTTTTACTTTAGTGTGAACTCTGACTCAAATGAAAACGTTAAGGCAAAATTGGATAAAGCAATGGCAGATTTTGAAGCTATATTAAAACTTTAGATAGCTTTGAGAGTATGTGCCTTTGTTCCAGAGAATATTTAAGCAGGGGAAAATTTAAATGTATAAGGATAAGGGCATGATTAAAGGTGAGCAAACAGAAAATATAGAACAGAAACAAAAAAAAGCAGCTAATGAATGTACAAAAGAAAAATCAGGGGAAAAAACGGAAAACATAGATGCAATTTATATACATATCCCCTTCTGTACTAAAAAGTGTGGTTACTGTGATTTCTGTACATTTATAAACATGAGCCACGAGTATGAAAAATATGTTCAGGCATTAATAGAGGAAATAAAACTTCATCCTCCATATAAATATGATACTGTATATTTTGGGGGAGGAACTCCCTCACTGTTTTCTTACAGCCAGATTTACCGAATAATGGAAAATCTCAATATAAAAGAGGGGGGAGAAGTAACTCTGGAAATGAATCCCGAAGGAATGTCTCGGACAAAACTTGAAAAATTAAAAAAAATAGGAATAAATAGACTTAGCATAGGAACTCAGAGCTTTCAGGATTCACTGTTAAAGTCTCTGGGAAGGGAACATACAGGAGAAGATGCTGAAAGGATTTTCAAGGAGGCTAGAGATGCCGGATTTAATAATATCTCCATAGATCTTATGTTTAGTATACCTGATCAGACAATGGAAGACCTTAAAAGGGATCTTAATAAGCTAATAGAACTTTCCCCAGAAAATATATCCGTATATTCCCTTATATGGGAAGAAGGGACTGTATTTTGGAGTAAGCTTCAAAAAGGTCATTTGAAGGAAACTGATGAGGATTTTGAGGCAGAGATGTACGAGTATATTATAGATTTTCTGAAGGAAAATGGATATATTCACTATGAAATATCAAATTTTTCAAAAAAGGGACTTTCTGGAAAACATAATACAAAATACTGGAAAAATAAGGAGTTCATAGGGGTAGGTCTAAGTGCTGCAAGTTATTATAATCAAAGGAGATACAGTAATACAAGGATATTTTCCAAGTATTATGAGAGTATTAGAAAAAAGGAACATCCAATAGATGAAAGTACATTGGAAATTATAGACAGTGAAGAAAAGGGAAAGCTAGAGAAAATGCTTGGATTACGCCTTATTCATGAAGGGATTGAGTACGCCCCTGATAACGTGATAGAAACTCTTCTATCAAAGGGATTAATCGAAAAGGTTATATTGGAGGGAAGCCCTAGAATAAGGCTGTCAAGGCGAGGCATACTGTTAGCAAATGAGGTTTTTATGGAATTTATTTAAGAGGGCTGGTGTTTTTAATATTTTTTTAGTTATCCACAATATAAAATTCATTTAATGGAATGAAGGAGATGCAATGGAACTTAGTAAAGACAGAATTGACAAGAATTATGAAGAAATTTTAAAAGATATAAGAAAATATTCCCCTTATCCTGATAAAGTTAAGATATTGTTTGTTACAAAGTATTTGAATTTAGAGGAACATAAGGAACTTATAGATATGGGATATTTCTACTTTGGGGAAAATAGAGCTCAAGTTTACAGAGATAAATTGGAGGCGTTTTCCAGTTTAGAATACAAAAATTTGAAGTGGGATTTTATTGGAAGGTTGCAAAAAAACAAAATAAAGTATATAATAAATAATGTAAACTTGATACATTCGATAGATTCTTTTGAACTTCTGGAGGAAATTAACAGGAAAGCAGCCGAAAATAATAGAATTGTAGAGGGACTAATCCAGATTAATGTATCTCGGGAGGAATCTAAAACAGGAATTTATGTGGAGGATTTTAAAAGGGAATCTGAAAAATATTTTTCAATGGAAAATGTAAAAATAAAAGGCTTTATGACAATGGCTCCACTTGAGGCAGAAGGTCTGGAAATAGAAGGATATTTTTTAAGTATGTTCAATTTGAAGAAGGAGTATGAAAAAAAATACAAATATTTGGAGGAGCTTTCAATGGGAATGTCCAATGACTATATAGAAGCTCTGAAAAACGGTGCAACTATACTTAGGATAGGAAGCCGTTTATACTGTTAAATAGGAGGTTAGAATTTTGGGATTTAAACGAAAAATATTAGAATTTCTTGGAGAAGAAGTTGAGGACGATACAACAGTAACAGAGGAAATTGTTGAAGAGGAAGTTGCTTCAAAACAGCAACCTAAGACACAGACCAAGACTTACAACCATATAGAGTTTGATCAGTCTGAAGAAAAGGAAAAAAAAGTTATGAGTATTTTTGGAGGAGGAAAGAAGGAGGAAATAGGAAAGATGAAAGTAAGCTATGTTTCAATAATTAGACCAAAAGTTTTTGAAGATTCCAGATTAATTGCAGATTCAATAAAGGAAAAAAAGGTGGTTACCTTTAGTCTGGAGTTTCTAGAATTTGAAGTAGGACAAAGGGTGATAGATTTTGTTAGTGGAGCAGCTTATGCTATGGATGCACATCTTTCAAAAGTTACAGATAAAGTCCTTACTTCCATTCCAAACGGAGTAGGGTATGAAGATATAGATACTTCACTAGGAGAAGAAAAAGATAGCAGTAAATTACTATAATTCTGCTTGATATATTAGGAAAAATATACCTTGATTATTTTATAGTAATTCTTGGTATATTTTTAATTTAAGTATTTATAAAATATAGTGGAACCTATATAAATAGAACCTAAAAATATAATATTTTTTATGAAAAACTTAGATCAAAAGTTTATATTTTTAATTATAAAATAAATTGATAGTTTTATTTTAAATAGGTTTTACTATAAATATACTTTTTGAAAATCAAAAAGTACCAATATGGATGTAGAAGTGAAAATTAGTTTTAAAAAGGGCTAAAATATTTTTAGTTTAGGCTAGGAGATAATATGATTATTGAACAAAGTTACAAAAAAATAATAGAAAGGTTAAAAGAAAAAAAACCTTTGTTTATAGATGTAAGAAGCCCTTCTGAATATAAGGAGGCCCATATTCCAGGGGCGGTTAATATCCCCATTTTTTCTGATGAAGAAAGACAGGTAATAGGAATGCTTTATAAGCAGAAGGGGAAAAGGGAAGCCATAAGGGAAGCAATAGAGATTGTAGGACCAAAAGTGGGAAAAATATATGATGATTTTGAGAGGAATATGGAAAGGAGAAGGGAAACGGTTGTATATTGTGCAAGAGGTGGAATGAGATCTTCTTCCATAGTTTCCTTTTTTAAGGGATTTTCCATGCCTCTCATAAAACTGGAAGGTGGATATAAAGGATATAGAAGATTTTTAAATGAAAACCTTCCTGCCCTTTTAAGGAAAAAACAGTTTATTGCCCTTTATGGAAGAACAGGTTCCGGGAAGACAGATATACTAAAAAAAATAGAAGAAAAAGGATTTGATGTACTTGATTTGGAAGGGTGTGCAAATCATAGGGGATCTCTTCTTGGAGGGATAGGACTTGGAGAATGTGCTACCCAAAAAAACTTTGAGGCATGTATCCTTGAAAATATAATTTATTCTAAATCAGATGTTATATTTACAGAAGGAGAAAGCAAAAGGATAGGCAGTGTAGTAATGCCGGAATATATATTTGAAAAGGTAATAAATGCAAGGAAATTGCTAATAGAAACAGATATAGATAAGAGGATTGAAATAATAAAATCAGGATATATTAAGGAAGATTTCAGTAGGGAAGAAATAGTTACGGCATTAAGAAAATTAGGTAAATATATAGGGGAAAAAAAAGTGGAAGAGCATGTAGAAAATCTAGATTCAGGCAAAACATACCTTGTAATAAGGGAGCTTATTGAGGATTATTATGATAAGGTTTATAAAACAAAAAGCCATTTATTTGAAAGAGTGTTTTATAACAAAAATGAGGAAGACTGTGGAAGGGAAATAATAGACTATATTTTTTCTGAATAATTTTTATGGATTTTTATAGTAATACCATTTAAAACCAAACTCCCAAAGTTATGACTATTCTACTAAAACTCAAATAGTTTTTAATTTAATAGTCTAATTTTAAGAAGTTTTGAGTATATTTTGATAAGTAATATTTATAAAATAAGTTTTATAATACGGAGAAAACTGAGAATTTTTCATTTTAAAAGAGGCGTGAGCCTCTTTTTCTTTAGATTATATTTCAATTTCTTCAACTTTATCAATTTCCTTTATATCTACTTTAACTTTTCCAAGATTCAGATATAAAATAGATAAAACCAATATAACTGCTGAAACAAACTGTATTGGAGAAAGGAACCTTTTAAGAATAAAGGCTTCTGTCATAACTGAAGTCAATGGAAAAGCTAGTTCACAAAAGGTTGATACAGATGCAGACACTTTTTTTAATCCATTATAATAAATAAGTATAGCACAAAGCCCTAAAACAGCAATGGTAAGTGATAATCCCAATAAACCTTTGCTAGATACATAGGAATTTATACTTTTTTCAGTGTTTCCTGAAAATAGAAGAAAAACAGTCATTACTATTGTAGTAAAAAAGAATCTGTAAAATGTGCTTGTCAGGAAAGAAAATTTACTTACAATTTTTTTTCCGAAGGCAGTAGCACTTCCAAAGGAAAATGCAGCAAGCATAGAATAGGCAGCGGCAAGAATATTGTTTTTAGGTAAAAGCATAGGACTTTTAAATTCAAAAGTAAGAAAATATATTGAAACAAGCGAAATTGACGCAATAATATAAAATCTCCTTGAGGGTCTTTCCTTTAAAAGAAAGAATGCTAGAAGTACAGCAAATACAGGCTGTGTCTTTTGAATTAATATTACAATACTGAATTTGCTGAATTCACTTAACTGAAGAGCCTTTACGATGGAAAGGGTACCCAGTGCACCTCCAAATAAGGCAATAAGTGTAAAAAATATATAGTCATTTTTTGTAAAATTCTTTAGCTCTTTATACTGCCTCGGAAATATAAGAGATAAAATTATGACTGGTATTACATGAGCTATAAATACGATGAAGTTTACATCATAAAAATGGTATTTTGAAAAATAGGAAGGGGTAAGCAGTACACCGTCCAGTCCCCAGATAACTGCAGCAATTACTATTAGAAATCCTCCCAGTATAGAACCTTTTTTTTTCATAATTTTTTTAATCCTTTCTTTAAACTTCTGTTATTTACTTAAAATAGAAAATCCCTTATACACCTAATTTTATGGGGATTTGATAAATAAACAATCAAGTTAAAAATAAATTGATATTTCAGAATATTGATATATATGTTATAATACAACAATACTAAAATAAAATTATATCATAAAATAGAATAAAATGAAATGGAAAGGAAAGA
>JBGXYD010000055.1:0-27323 GCA_041815005.1 Leptotrichia sp.
AGAAAAGTTAGGTTTCTAAAATTTTAATGAATCAGTAGAAAATAAAAATAAAGTTGTTGGTAAAATATAGAAATTTTCATTTATAACAGTATTAGAAGCTTTTATAAATGATAAAAATAAGAAATTCGTAAGGAGGAATTTATGGATAACCTGAAAGCCCTTATAAGTGGAACTGACATAAGGGGAATTGTTTATGAATATGAGGGAAGGAAAAGGACACTGGGGACAGAAGAAGTTACTCTTATTGCCAAAGGGTTAGAAAAATGGCTTGATAAAAAGTACGGCAGGAAATCCCAGTTGGAAAATAGGAAGCTGAAGGTATCTGTGGGGTATGATGCTAGACACACGGGACCCGAATTTGCAGCAATTATAAGAAATATACTTACAGATGCAGGGATAGATGTATACGACTGTCAAATGTCCATAACCCCCTCCCTATTTATGACAACAATATTTGATAATTATAAAGCCGATGCAGCGGTAATGATAACAGCCAGCCATTTACCCAGTTATTATAACGGGTTAAAGTTTTTTACCCATGAAGGGGGATTTGAAAAACATGATATTATAGAAATGTTGGAAATGATAGAGAAAAAAGGGGTATGTAAATGTGAAGAAAACTTGATGAAGGCTCTTGCTATGGGAAAGGGAAGGACAGAGAAAAAAAATCTGGCAGAGGACTACGCACAATATATATGCAACCTTATAAGAAGAGAAGTAGGTGGAAATGAAAAACCCCTTGAGGGTCTGAAGGTGGTTATTGATGCAGGAAATGGAGCAGCAGGCTTTTTTGCGGATAAGGTTATTAAAGAACTTGGGGGAGATTCCGAAGGAAGCCAGTTTCTAAATCCTGATGGAAATTTTCCAAATCATGTTCCAAATCCTGAGGCAAAGGAAGCGATAGAATCAATAAAAAAAGCAGTTCTCGACAATAAAGCTGACTTCGGGATAATTTTTGATGCAGATGGGGATAGGAGTGCCTTTATTGATAGGAATGGAAGGGAAATCAACAGAAATAATCTTATAGCCCTTTTAAGCAGCATAATTCTGAAGGAAAAGGCGGGTGCTACAATAGTTACTGATTCTGTTACTTCTGCTGGATTGAAAAAATTTATTGAATCTAAAGGGGGAAGGCATCATAGATTTCAGAGAGGGTATAAAAATGTAATAAATGAAGCGAAACGTCTTAATAAAGAAGGAATATATTCACCACTTGCAATAGAAACTTCAGGACATGCAGCCTTTATTGATAACTATTTTTTAGATGACGGTGCATACATGGCAGCACGGCTTTTAATTCAGCTTATAAAAAGCAGAAGGGAAAATATCGAGTTTACCGATATATTAAATGAATTGGAAGCCCCAGTGGAAGAAAAGGAAATAAGGTACCCTATAAAGACTGAGGATTTTAGAAGTGAAGGGAAAAAAATATTGAAAAAACTGTCAGAATATGCGAAATCTATAGAGAATTGGGAATTGGAAACTCCCAATTATGAAGGGGTACGGGTGAAATGTGGTGGAAACAGTTGGTTTTTGTTAAGATTATCCCTGCATGAGCCGTTGTTATGCTTAAATATTGAAACGGATAAGGCAGGAAAAGTGGAAGATATACAAAAAGAGCTGTATAAATTTTTGCAAGGGTATGATACGGTGAAAATTTAATTTTGCCAATGGGTATAAAAATTAATTATGGGAGGATTTTTAAATATTAGAATGAAAAGAAATAATATAATAAAAATAATAATATTGATGATATTTGTATGTCTTCTTGGGATAAGGTTTCTCAATGGAAGAAGCAATAAGGATAAAAGTTTAAGCAAGGGCAGTAATAATGTTACAATGTCTACATCGTCAAATTCTGCTTCTGGAAAAACTAAGAATGATGAGGGGAAAAAATCATCCAATGTTTCCAAGGCAAGTGGAAACAGAAAATACAATATAGACTATGATCACATAATAGGAGGGGATGTTTCTTCAAATGGAGAAAGAGTCACAGGAGGTCATACTCTTTTGAAAGGAGATGTAAGGATTGTAAAGAAAATAGGAAGACCTTCAAAATCAGGGGTATATAAGGCAAATGTGGAAATAAGAAAGCATAATGGAACGTGGCAAAGAAAAACTAGCAATGGGGGTATAAATACCATGTTTCCAGAGGACTGGGATGAAGCTAGAGTAATAGAGGAAATAAATTCAGCATGGGAAAATAGGAAGGATCTAAAAGGTAGGGATAATATGTGGCAAGGATTGAGTAAGAGCGGAGTTATCATCAGAGGGTATAAGAAACCTAGAATAACCGCTTATCCGGTATTTGAGGGGGATAGATAATGAAAATAGTATTTGCCTATTATGATGATCCGGACTTTGGACTGACAGAATATCCTGAAATCATAGAGGATAAAAAGGATTATGTTCTTTCTGGAAAAACGTACCAGTCTAGAAAGACTTTATCTGAAAGAAAAAAGGATTATGGGAAATATCTTGTGTCAGGTATAATGGAGGATTTTCAATATGTGGAAGTTTTTGAGGATTTTCTGAAAGAGATGAAAGACCTTGAAGAGGGAAAAATTGAAATACTGGAATGGGATGGACAGGCATTCCAACATAAAATAACTAGGGATAGTGTGGAATTTACTCATACGATATTTGGAGAGTGTGAGAAATATAATAAATGGGAATGTAGTTATAATGAATACAAAAAGGTGCTTCTCGGGTGGAAAAAATTTTTGAAGATGCCAAAAAGTATGAAAAGTAAAATAGAAATAGAAATATAGAAAACGTAAAAAATTATTTTGTGAAAAGAGAGCCATAATTTATATGTTATAAAAAATTAAGTTTACTAAAACGGGGATTTATGGTAGAATAAGGTATAAAATGCTATTAGGAGTGAAACAGATGTTGGAGACGTTAGTTTTTAGAGAGATAAGATATAATGAGAATAATGATAAGTCCCTTAGGGAAAATCAGGAAAAAATATTGAAAAATCCTAATGATGTAGAGGCATTACAAACATTAGCATCAATTTACCATGCCTTAAAGGAAAATGAAAAGGCGATAGAAATATATGAAAAACTGGTTGTACTAAAACCTGATGACCATGAAATAAGAGCCTTTTTAGGGTATCTCTATTATGAAAATGAAGATCTTGTCAGGGCAGAGGAAAATTTTAATAAGGCACTTGATATAAGTGAAATGGAACCATTTGTATTGTTTCTGCTAGGAAATGTATATGCCCGAAGGGGAAAAATATCAGAAGCTGTAGACTGTTATGAATTTGCCATTTTCCTTGATTTTGACATATATGTAGCACATATTGATTTTGCAAGGAAATACGAACATATGGGAAGGCATAAGAAGGCTTTAAGGGAATATAAAGCTGCTTTTGAAATTGATCCGAGGGATGAGGGTCTGCTGGAAAAAATAAAATATATAGAAAATAAGTGTAAAAAAACAGGAGCTTGTAAGCTGGAGTCTGACGAGCAGAAGCATCTTATAACCTCCGAAGAAATAGTAGTTAATATATAGTAAGCTATTTAAAAGCCTTAATGTTTTATTAAGATATCTTATAATATATATAGCTTGAAGGATACCTGAGGGGAACTTGTATGATTATTAAATAAAATTTGGGATTAGAGGCTAGATATTTCTAGCCTTTTTTGCTATAATTGTTTTGCGAGTTTCTCAAAATTCGTGACAATCATATAAGGAAGTGCTGTCATGTTTAAAATAGTGGTCAGGCTGGTATTTTATTTATCAGTTATAACTATCATATCTCAGCCCTTCAGGACGTTTTCTTAGGGAGAAAAATAAAAAAAATAAAAGAATAGACAGAAAAAATAGGAAAAGCGTAATAGAATCTTAAAAAGAATCTGATAATGATATTAAGTAAGAGAAAATAAATTAAAGGAAATTACTGTTTTAGAATAATTTTCGATGGAAGTGATTAGAAAGGAGAAAAGCCAATGGTTGAATTACTGTGTGAGGCTATTATTCCCTCCGGGCCAATGAAGGATCAGGAAGAGATAGAAAATAGCATAAGGACTGTTTATAAAAAAAATATATGGAATAAGTTTTTAAAGGCTATAAATGACTATAATATGGTGGAGGATAATGATAAAATAGCTATAGGTATATCAGGAGGAAAAGATAGTCTGCTTTTGGCAAAGTTATTTAATGAGCTGAAAAAGGATAGGAGCAGAAACTTTGAATTTAAGGGAGTAAGTTTAAATCCTGGATTTAGAAAAGAGGATTTGGATAATTTTAGAAGAAATTTGGAAAAACTGGGGATAGACTGTGAGATAATAGATACTAACATATGGGAAATAGCCAACGAAAAGGCTAAGGATTATCCTTGTTTTCTATGTGCCAAAATGAGAAGGGGAATCCTGTATAACAGGGTTGAAGAATTGGGGTTTAATAAACTTACACTTGGGCATCACTTTGATGATGTTATAGAAACAACAATGATTAATATGCTTTATGCGGGGACAATAAAGACAATGACTCCTAAGGTTAAGTCTACTTCTGGGAAACTTTCTTTAATAAGACCACTAATTTATGTAAGAGAAGCGGATATTATCGAATATACTAAGGAAAATGGCATAAGGGCAATGAACTGCGGATGTACTATAGAAGCTGGGAAAACCTCTAGTAAGAGACGGGAAATAAAGGATTTGCTTGCCCTTCTTGAAGGGAAAAATCCAGGAATTAAGCAAAGTATATTTAATTCTATGAAAAATATAAATTTAGACTATGTATTTGGGTATACTTCAGGGAATAAAAAAGGTAATCATATAGAAATAAATGAAAAAGAAAAAATATAAAAATATAAAAGGGGTTGTCTCAAAAAGATTAAAATTTTGAGTTCAGCTTCTTTTTTTATTATTATGGCTTTTGATTTTAAATGTATTATTTGTTCTATCATTATATTATAACTCTAAAATAAAAAATATATAAAAATTTTATTTGATTATTTCTTTGGAGAAACTCCCTATAAAATAATAATAAAAATACCAGTTTTTCATTGGGAATTATTACTTTAAATTAGAAATTTATAAATAATATATTAAAAAAAATATAGCCTTTTGCATTATTAAAAAAAATGTGGTAAAATTATTTTGAAGATAATAGTTTATTATTTAAAAACTCAAAATTTTAGTATACAATTTGTATATGAGAAAAATGAAATGCAGGAGGGACAATGATGACACTTAGTAATGGTAAAACAGGCGAGAAAATAAGGGTAAAGGATATTAAGGAGAAAAATTTAAATACAAGACTTCTAAGTCTTGGTTTATGTAAAGGAGATGACTGTGTAATTGAAAATATTGCCAATGGAAATATTCTTATAAAGACATTGGAAACGAAGATAGTTATTAGCACTAATCTGGCAGAAAAAATAGAAATAGAGGTGCTTAAATAATGATTAATGTGGCATTTGTAGGAAATCCCAATGTGGGGAAGACAGCTCTTATAAATAAGCTATCCAATGCCAGTTTGAAGGTTGGAAACTGGCCTGGAGTAACCATAGAAAAAAAAGAAGTATTTTTTAAGATAGGAAATGAAGAGATAAAGCTTATTGATCTTCCTGGAATATATAATCTTTCTGTGGAAACAGCAGAGGAGAGGGTAGCAAGAGATTTTCTTTTGAGGGAAAATGTAGATGTTATTATAAATGTTGTAGACTCCACTTCGTTAGAGAGAAGCCTCTATTTGACAGCAATGTTAAAGGAGCTTGGAAAACCCACAGTAATAGCTCTGAATTTTTCAGATGAATTCAATAAATTGGGATTTGAGCTTAATCTTGATGTGTTCCAGAAACAGTTGAAGATTCCAGCGATATTTACTAGTGGACGTACAGGTGAAGGGTTAAAGGAGCTTATGGAAAAGGTGGTAGATATATCGAAGCAGTATAAGAGTCAGACACATATCCCCTATAGAATTACCTTTGACGATGTACTGGAGGAAAGTATAAAAAGCTTGAAAAATAAGTTTCAAAATGGTACGGAATATAGTAAAATCATTGAAAAGTATCCTTTGGACTGGCTTGCCATAAAGACTCTTGAGGAGGATACAGCGGCTCTTTCAATGATAAGGGCAGACTACGGTGTTAATCTGCTTGATGTGGGTCTGGAGGAAAAGAAAAGGATAACTGAAAGACATGGAATGGCGGTTACAGATGTGTTTGCCAATGCGAGATATGGAGCAGTCAGAGGAATAGCAAATGCAAATTTGAAGAGGGGGAAAGGGAATAAGTTTGCCTTAACGGATAAGATTGATAAAATTCTCTTGAATAAATTTTTTGGTGGAGTATGCTTTCTTATAATTATTTATATGATGTTTGTAATAATATTTGATGGAAGTGCTCCCTTTATTGACTGGGTAGATGCATTTTTTGGGGAGTTTGTTACAAAGTATGTGGGAAAAGCTATAGAGGGGGTTCCCCACTGGCTAAACAGCTTTGTTCTTGAAGGGATTATAGCTGGGGTAGGATCAGTGCTGACCTTTGTACCATTAATGTTCTTTATATATTTTTTTATGGCTGTACTGGAGGAAAGCGGCTATATGGCGAGGGTAGCTTTTATTTTGAATAAGCTGATGACAAAAGTGGGACTGTCTGGAAAGGCTTTTATACCTATGATGATAGGATTTGGATGTACTGTACCTGCGATTTATTCCACGAGGACACTGGAAGATGAAAAAACAAGAAGGCTAACGGGGGTTATTTCCACATTTATGTCCTGTGGGGCAAGACTTCCTGTATATTCTCTCTTGGCAGCTGCCTTTTTCAGCAGGAATGCAGCTCTTGTGGTGGTATCCATATATGTACTTGGGGTATTTGTGGCACTTTTTGTAGCATATGTTTTAAAGAGATTTGACTATTTTAAAGGGGACAATACGGAGCTTTTAATAGAGCTCCCCCCTTACAGGCTGCCGAGCTTGAAATCAATATGGAACTACATGACGGTAAAAACCTTATCTTATGTAAAGAAAGCAACTACAGTCATTTTAGGAATACTTCTCATAATATGGTTTCTGTCTTATTTCCCAAATAAAGGGGATACGGAAACTTCATATTTGGGAACAAGTGCCAAACTGATACAGCCAGTATTTGAACCGACAGGATTTGGGACAAGATGGGAACCTGTAGCTTCAATATTGCCTAGTATTATAGCAAAGGAAACAGTTGTAGGATTTTTAGGTCAGGTACTTTTAATTGGAGAAGAGGGGGCGGAAGAAGAGGAAGAGTTTAACTTTTTTTCTGATTTAAAGGATCAAATTGCAGGATTGAAGAATGCGGCTGTGGAATCGGTAAAATCCTTTGGAAATATTTTAAAATTTAAGATAAATACTTTGGAAATATCAGATGAGGAAACATTACAGGAGGATGCCGGAGGAAATATAATCCCGGCAATAAGGGAGCTCTGGAATGATGATCTGGGACCAGTAAGGGCATATTCCTTTATGATTTATGTTCTGCTGGTTGTTCCATGTGCTGTGGCAATGGGAGCTTTAAAGCAGGAATTTGGCTGGAAACTTCTTGCCTTTCAGGTAACTACCCTGCTTATACTTCCTTATGTGGTTTCAGTACTGTTTTTCAATGTAGCAAAATTACTCGTATAGCAGCATTATTAGTGTAGTGTCTGCTGTATAGGAAAGAGAGATGAAATATAATGGTAAAGACAATAATAGTGGGAACTATTTCAGCTCTTATAGTATTTTCAGTATTCAGGAAAATATATAAGGACTATAAGAAGAATAAGAACCTGTGCGGAACAGACTGCTGTAGCTGCGGTTCATCCTCAAGCTGTAATATTCCTAAAATAAATAAGAAGTAAAATAGTATAAGAACTGCCCAAAGTACAGGAGGGCCTATGGGATTTGTTTCCATTCGGAACTTTTCTGTGGATTGCCTGTAGGGCAGTTTTTTTGTAAAATTTAATGTATTGATAAATGAAAACAAATATAAATGATGAAATATAGAAAATAAAAATTTGGAAACACATTAATTTTTTAAGATGAAAACGTCTGTAATTTAACAATTAAAAATTTTACCTAAAGATTGAATAATGGAAAAAAAATTGATATAATGAAACTAAATATAAAGAGATATTTTTACATTGATATTTTAGGAGGAAATAATGATATCGCTGATTTTAGCTGCCGGAAAGGGTACAAGAATGAAGTCCGTAAAGTCAAAAGTTTTACACACAGTAAATGGAATACCTATGGTAAAGAGGGTATTAAATACCATGAAAAATATAGGAATAGAAAAGAATATTTTTATTCTAGGATATAAGAAGGAGGATGTTCTAGCTGTTATGGGGGATGTGGAGTATGTAGAACAACTCGAACAGCTTGGAACAGGACACGCAGTTCTCATTGCAAGGGAAAAGATAGAAAATGCAAAGGAGGATATTCTTGTAACCTATGGAGATACCCCGCTTCTGACAGAAAGAACGCTTCTTAATATGAAGGAGAAATTCTATGAAGGTGAACTTGACTGTATACTCCTTTCATGTAAGGTTAAGGATCCCTTTGGATATGGAAGGATCATAAAAAAAGATGGAAAAATTGTAAATATAGTGGAGGAAAACGAAGCTACCCCTGAAGAAAAAAAAATAACAGAAGGAAATATGGGGGTGTATATATTCAAATATGATAGTCTTCTTAAAATTATAGGAAAAATAGATAATAATAATGCAAAAGGAGAATATTACCTGACAGATGCAGTAAAAATAATGACAGAGGAAGGCTATAAGGTGGACAGTTACCAAATAGATGATGAAGATGAGGTACTGGGAGTAAATTCAAAGGCTCAGTTGGCTCAGGCGAGTAAAATATTAAGAAACAGGAAAAACACCGAGCTTATGGATAGCGGAGTGGTTCTTATAGATCCTGACACTACCTATATTGAAGAAAATGTAAGTATAGGAGAAGATACTGTAGTATACCCTAACGTAATTATCCAGGGAGATACAGAGATAGGGAAAAACTGTATCATTTATAGTAACACTAGAATAGAAAATTCGGTTATAAAAGACAATGTAAAGATAGAATCATCGCTTGTGGAAAATTCAATATTAGAGGAAGGGGTTACTGTTGGTCCTTTTGCTCATTTAAGACCAAAGACCCATTTGAAAAATAATGTACATGTAGGAAATTTTGTTGAAGTAAAAAATGCTATACTGGAAGCGGGGGTAAAAGCAGGACACCTAACATATCTTGGTGATGCAGAAATAGGTGAAAACACTAATATAGGGGCAGGAACTATTACATGTAATTATGACGGTAAAAAGAAACATAAGACATCAATTGGGAAAAATTCCTTTATTGGAAGCAATTCCATCATTGTTGCCCCTGCAGAAATAGGTGAAAAGTCATTTACAGCTGCGGGATCGGTGATAACTAAAAAAGTTCCTGACAATACTTTAGCTTTCGGAAGAGCAAAGCAGACTAATAAGGAAGGATGGAATAAGTAAAAATGATGGCTTTAAGTGAAGAGGAAAAGAAGAGTATTAAATTGTTTGCAGGTTCATCAAGTATAGGATTAGCGGAAAAAATTGCAAAATATCTGGAATTGGATTTGGCGTCCATCCAAATAAGGAGATTTTCTGATGGGGAGACATTTGTAAAACCAGAGGAAAGTGTAAGGGGATGCAAGACCTTTATTATACAGTCTACTTCAAATCCCGTAAATGAAAGCATAATGGAATTGCTAATCTTTATAGATTCTTTAAGGAGAGCATCTGCAAAGGAAATTGTAGCAGTAATACCATATTATGGGTATGCAAGGCAAGACAGGAAGGCAAGTCCAAGGGAGCCTATTACGTCAAAACTGGTGGCAAATCTTCTTACGGTTGCGGGAGCCACAAGGGTAGTGACTATGGATTTACATGCAAGGCAGATACAAGGATTCTTTGACATACCTGTAGATCATATGGAAGCCCTCCCTATATTGGCAAAGCACTTTATAAAATATGGATTTAGCCCTGAAGATACTGTAGTTGTATCTCCGGATGTGGGAGGAGTAAAAAGGGCGAGAGGTTTAGCAAGATGGCTCCATACTCCACTGGCAATTATAGACAAGAGAAGGGCAAAAGCCAATGAATCAGAGGTAATGAATATCATCGGAGATGTGAAGGGGAAAAAGGCTATCCTTATAGATGACATGATTGATACAGCAGGAACCATATGTAATGCAGCACAGGCTCTTTTGGAAAAAGGGGCGGTAGCAGTATATGCATGTGCTACTCATGCCGTATTTTCAGGATCTGCAATAGAAAGATTGAAAAATTCAGCTTTTACGAAGGTTGTGGTAACAGACAGTATACATTTTCCTGAAGAACAATGTTTTGATAAGCTAAGAATACTTTCCACCAGCAAAATGTTTGCAGAAACTATTAAAAGGATTGCTGAAAATGAAGCCATAAGTAATCTTTTTGAAATACCTGCAGAAGAGAGGGAAGGTGAGTAGGTTTTCCAGGTCTTTGAAAGAGGACAGGAAAATAGGAAATTTAAAAGAAAAAAATGTAAAGGAAGTATCAGAAATATTAAAAAAAAAGGGGGTTGTAATATTTCCTACAGATACAGTTTATGGGATAGGAACCCTTCCCACAAGGGAGTCAGTGAAAAGACTCTACAAAATAAAAAAAAGGGATTTTTCCAAGAAAATAATAGCCTTAATTAGTGATGTAAAGTTTCTTTTCGGCTTAGTGGGAGAAACAGAGGAAAATATGGGGAAAATAGAAAAAGTAATTCATGCCTACTGGCCGGGGGAACTTACAATAATATTTAAGGCAGATACAAGATTTACTCGGGAATTTGACGAGGAAATGGATACAATAGGAATAAGAATTCCCAGAAATGAAATGGCACTGGAAATAATAAGAGAAGCGGGGGGAATTGTGCTAACCACCAGTGCCAATATGTCTGGGGAGGAGCCTGTGAGGGATTTGAAGGGCATAAATAGTGAACTTATGGAGCAGGTGGATGCAATCATAGGGGATACTTCTGAGCTGACAGGGATTCCGTCTACTATAGTAAAATATGAGTCCGGAAAAATGACCCTGTTACGAGAAGGAAATGTAAGATTTGAAGAAATACAAAAGTTAATGAAAGGATAAAAGGATAATGGCAAAAATGATGAACCCTAACACTGTCAGTGATATGACCCTTGTAAATGCGAAATCTCAAGCAAGGGCAGGGCAGATTATGCAAAAGGTAGGAAAAGGTAAAAGAAAAGTGGAAGTTACCCTTAGTAAGGGGGTAAGAAATTACCTCAACCTATATATAAAAGAAAGAACAAAGTCTATGGGACAGTATAGAAAACAGATACCTAATCTGTTCCAATTTTATGATTATATGGAGAGGGAAACAAGGATAACTAAGGGAAATAAGAAAGAAAAGCAGAAAAAGTTAGCCCTTTCTTATGAAGAGATGGATTATCTTAAAATGGAGCTAAAGGAACTGGTTAAACAGGTGGATCAGGTAAGAAAAAATCTAAAATGGTATAAATTTTTAGACAAGCTAAGATATAGTTTTTCCAAAAAACAAAGTGAGCTTGCATTAGAGGAACTTTCAAATAATGGGAAGAATAAAGGAAAAAGTATAGACAAAAAAAAGGAAGATGAGAAAAAAGAGAGGAAAAAGGACGGGAAAAAGAAAAAATAAACTTATAATATAGGGGAAGGTTGAGGGACAATGAAGGGAAATTTAATATCAAATAGCGTAGTTTCCTACGTAAATGAAATAGTGGAAATGGGAATAAGAGAAAGGGCAAGTGATATTCACATAAGTTTTGACAGAACGGAAGGAATGGAAATACGATACAGAATTGATGGTACTTTAAGAGAAATTGAACTGCTCTATGATAGAGTTGATAGGAGAACTTTGGAAAAAAATATTGTTGAAATAATTTCCAGGATAAAAATACTTGCAAATATGAATGTGGCTGAAAAAAGGAAACCTCAGGATGGGAGTTTTTCTTTTTTATTAACTAGAAGATACAATATAAGGGCGGCATATGTGGCAACTGTGGAGGGGGAAAGCGTTGTATTAAGGATACTTGAAAACTATCTTGAGGATACGAAACTTTCGACTTTGGGATTCTCTGAAGAAAATATTCAACTTTTGAAGAGGATATTATTAGGGAATTACGGACTGGTACTAGTAAGCGGACCTACCGGCTCAGGAAAGTCCACCACTTTACTTTCCATGATAAATATGTTAAATGATGGAAAAAGGAAGATAATATCAGTGGAGGATCCTGTGGAAACGAAAATTAAGGGAATTATTCAGATACAGGTAAATGAAGAAATAGGGGTGACCTTTCCTGAAATTCTAAGGAGTACATTGCGAAATGATCCTGATATAATAGTTGTATCTGAAATAAGAGATGAAATTACGGCAGAAATAGCTGTAAGAGCTGCATTGACAGGACATTTAGTCATAGCTACAGTCCATACCAATGATGCAGTCTCCACCATTTCAAGGCTAGTTGATATGAAAATACCTAAATATCTTGTACTGGATTCCTTAAAGGCTGTAATAGCACAGAGGCTTGTGGGGAAAAAGTGTAAAATCTGTCTTGGTAAAGGGTGTACTTTATGTTCCAATGGCTATAAGGGGAGAATTTCCATAAATGAAATTTTAATTTTAAATGAAGAAATAAAAAGTATCCTGAAAAAGGATGAGATAGGAGAAAAGACCAAGAGTAAGCTAAGGGAAGTGGGAAACCATTTTTCTGATTTTGATAAGGATATAAGAAAAAAGCTGTCAGAGGATCTAATATTTGAAAAGGATGTATATGAATTTATGAAGGCAGACAGCTATAAACAATAATCTTTACTATATTAAAGAGTTACAAGAGACCAATTTAAAAGGAGGTCGTGTGAAAAAAAACTTAATTGTATATGATTTTGATAAGACAGTTTACGGAGGAGAATCAGGGACTAACTTTTTTACATATTATGCAAAAAGATATCCACTTAAGGCAACTATATTCGGACTTTCCTATATAAAGGAAGTTTTTCTGTATTTAATAAGGATAACGGATTTTAAAATTTTAAAGGAGAGATTCTATACTTTTTTGGAAAGTCATAGTAAGGAAGAAATCAAGAAAATTATAGAGGGATTTTGGAATGAATACAAAAGGGAAATATATGATTGGGTTCCTGATGAGCTGGAAAGTAACAAAAAAGAGTCGGATATGTTAATACTGACTTCGGCAACTCCTTTGTTTCTAATAGAAAAATTTGCTAAGGAGTTAGGATTTGATGTGGTTTTCGGGACAGAATTCAAGGGAGATGGCAAGGATAAGTTTATTTCTCAGATAGAGGGGGAAAATAATAAAGGGGAGGAAAAGGTGAAAAAACTTGATAAATGGGCTAGGGAAAAGAGTATTGAGTATAATATAACGAAATTTTATTCAGACAGCTTAGCAGACGAACCTCTTTTTAACATTTCTGAAAAAAAGTATTGGATAAAAAGAGGAAAAAAAATTGAAGGAATGCCCTTAAGAAAGACTTTGATAGATAAATTGTTCTGGAAATAGACATTGTAAAATGTATTTTTAAAATTGATAAACAAAAGGTAAAGAAATATTCCAGAGAAAAAACATTATAACAGAATAAGGGAACAAATAGAAGAACAATGAAAGATAATGAGGGAAAACCTAAAGAATAAACCTTGAGTCAAAGTGCTGTTATGATGAATAGGATAATAGTTAACGAGAAAAGAGGTGGGATATACAAATGGGAAAAATTGGAGAAAAAGTAAAAGATATGAAGATAGATAGTGGTAATAATGATATAGCGGCAGACAGAAGAAAAAATCAAGAAAATAAAAGAAGAGGACTTGTTTTAGAAGGTGGAGGAATGAGGGGAATATTCACGGCTGGAGTTCTGGACTTTTTTCTGGAAAAAGGGATAGAATTTGACAATTGTCTAGGAGTTTCGGCAGGGGCATGTTTTGGGGCAAGCTATATGTCAAAGCAGCATAAAAGAGGGTTTGATGCAGTGGCAGACCATATAAACAACAAAGAGTATGCAAGTTTTTATAGTCTTGTAACTACAGGGGATTTTTTTAATGTGGATTATTCCTATAGGAGGATAGTGGAGGAATTTAATCCTTTTGATAATGAAACATATATGAAAAATCCTACTAAATTTCAAGTTGTAATAACAAATGTAAAAACCGGAGAGGCGGAATACCCCCATGTAAAGGATGCTGTAAAGGAGCTTGTCTATATAAGGGCTTCGGCTTCACTACCTTTTTTATCAAGAATGGTTAGAATAAATGACAGTCTTTATCTTGACGGTGGAGTATCAGACCCCATTCCAATAAAAAAATCTGTGGAAAATGGGAATGTGAAAAATGTTGTTATTATGACAAGAGATAGAAAGTACAGAAAAAAAGACAGTAAATTGGGAGCAATTTCAGCAGTAAGGTATAAAAAATATCCTCAATTTGTGGATCTTATGAATACAAGATTTAGCAGGTACAATGAAACACTGGAGTATATATACGAACTGGAAAGTCAGGGAAAAGTGTTTATTATACAGCCTGAAGAACCGTTGAAAATGGGAAGAATAGAAAAAAACAGAGAAAAACTTTCCAATGTGTATAATGAAGGATATAAGGAAGCAGAAAAAAGGTATGCCAAATTAATGGAGTATCTTTTAAAGTAATTTTTTAGAGAAAACATTTAAAAAATTTTAGAAAATAGTATAAAAAATATTAGATAATATATTTTCATGGGATAGGATAAAGGTAACATAAATGAAGAAACAGAAAATATGGTATAAGCTGGATGCTTTTGCAAAGACGTACTCATCAATAATAAGTGAAGGGAGGACAACTTGTTTTAGGTTGTCTATTTTGCTATGTGAGGACATTAACGTGGATTTACTTGGAAAAGCTATCCTCTATATGGAAAATAAATACCCTTTTTATAATTCAGAACTAAAGAAGGGGATATTTTGGAACTATCTTCAGCAAAAAAGAGGCCACTTTACAGTAGAGGAGGAAAAAACATATCCCTGTACAGAAATAAAGAAGAAAAATCCTTTACGTATACTTTACTATAAAAATAAGATTTCCGTTGAAATAGCGCATTTTTTAACAGATGGAACTGGAGGGATGTACTTTTTTAAGGAACTTATAGAAAAATATATGGATTTAAAGTATATGAAAGGAGAAATGTGTGAACCTGTCGAGAAAATAGAGCCAAGGGAAGAACAGAGGGGAATAGAATACGAGGATATGTATGCAAAGCATATGAAAAAGGTGAATAAGGAAAGAACCATAAAAAGGGCTTTTCACCTTCCCTTAAGGGTTTTGGAAAAGGGGCAATATCATATAACAACAGGAGAAATTGATACAGAAAATCTGAAAAAAGAGGCTAAAAAATATGATACAACCATCGGTAAGTATCTGCTGGCTGTCTATTTCAAGGTGTTGCTGGAAAAGTATTCCTATGCAAGAAGGGAAATAGTCATAGGGGTTCCGGTGGATCTTAGAAAAATATTTCAAGAAGAAACCTACAGAAACTTTTTTATCAACATAACTCCAGGAATAGATCCCGGTCTAGGTAATCATACTCTTGAGGAAATTATAGGGTATCTTGACAGCTATTTTAAAATAAAGATAACCCGTAAAGAATTTTATAAAAGTATATATAAGGCGATGAATCCTATGGAAAATATGGCAATAAGGGTAGTTCCCTATATTATAAAGAGAATATTTTTTCCCTTTATATTTGATTATTATGGTGAAAGAGGATATACAACGGGATTTTCCAATTTGGGAATTTTAACCTTAGAGGAAAAGTACCGTAAATATATAAAAGGATTTAGGTTTTTGCCTCCACCAAGTAAAAGATGCAAGATAAAAATAGGTGTCATAAGCGATAATAAAAGGGTCTATATTACCTTTGGAAATTTGACAACTGACCATGAAATTGAGGGAGATTTTTTCAAATATTTGAGAAAAAGGGGAATAAGGAGTAAAATAATAACCAACTATACCAATTAGTGTTTTTAGAAGGTATGTTTTTTAAAAATTAAAAACATTAATAGAGAAAAACTTTATTAGAATTATTAACCTTTATAGATGACAAAATCATACCAATAGAAGGGAGAGATAATAATGTATTGTGTAAAATGCGGGGTTGAGCTGGAAGAAAATGCACAAAGATGTCCTTTATGCCAGACATCTGTTCCAAAGATAGAGGGAATGGAAGGTACAGAATATGAAGGGGAGTATCCTGTCATAAATATAAATCTTTATGAATTGAAAATAAAGAAGGTAAGAAAGGCAGTATTTCTTTCTTTTTTCACAATTTCGATTATTTCCATGCTGGAAGTATTCTTTCAGAATATTATAGTATATGGTGAAATAAGATGGGCATATTACGTAATTCTTTCCATACTGTTTTTTGATCTTCTTTTATTTATATTTCTAAATTCCCATACATTAAGGCAGAACCTTCTCTTTCTTTTTACGGGGCTCATAATATTCTTACTTATGCTGGATTATGGTAACGGCAACTTGACCTGGAGCATAGGAAGGGGAATTCCTATTTCTTTTGCCTTTTGTTTTATTGGAATGATATTTTCCTTTGTGTGGGATAAGCACAAAAAGGATAAAATAAAGATATTGAATTTTTTCCTCTTTTTTGTGGGAATATTTCTTTTAATACTGGAATTTATTATAAGAAGGGGACTATCATGGTCAATATGGGCATCTATTCCCCTGTTTGTCTTAAATGTGATGTTACGTTATACATATAAGTCATATAAGGAGGAGTTTGAAAGAAGGCTTCACATTTAAGATGAATTAGCTGGATAAATATATCGGATGACAGGAGTTAGTATAAGGGGCGTGAGTTTAAAAAGTTGAATAAGTGTTATCAGGTTTTTATTTAGAGAGGTCTAATTATTGTAAAATAAGGGATTGGAAGATATATCCAAAAAAATTTAAAGATATATAAATATAATAAAAATAGAATTTAAAATATACTAGACAAATGGATATGAATGTTATATAATATTATAAATATAATATATGATTGGAGAAGTAAATGGATATACATCATTTAAAAATATTTTTTGAGGCATGTAATGAAAAAAGTTTTACAAAGGCAGCAAAAAAACTGTTTATAAGTCAATCAGCCGTATCAATACAGATAAAAAAATTGGAGTATACACTAGGGCTACAACTAATAGAAAGGAATTCTAAAAATTTCAAACTCACATTTGCAGGGAAGGAACTCTTTAAAATGTCTCAGGATGTGTTTGAAAAAATATCCAGAATGGAAAATGAAATGAAGAAAATACTTCAATATAAAAAGGGGAAGATTTCCATCGGAGCGACCCACAATATAGGAGAACCTGTATTACCCAAGATTATGGTTGAATTCCGTGAAAATAATCCTGAAATTGAATTTGACCTATATATAAAAAACAGGGAGTCCCTTGTAAAGCACTTGAAGGAAGGAACAGTAGATATAGCCCTAATGGAGGAGTATTTTATAGAGGATAAGGAAATAAAGGTTATTGAAACTGAAGAATATCCTTTTGTAGTTGTGGCAGGAAGGGAAATAAATAACTATAAGGAGCTTATTGACATTCCACTACTGAAAAGGGACACTATGCTGACAAACAAGTATTTGGATCAATTTGAGAAGATAATAGGTTTTAACCTGGATAAGAGAATATCCATAAATGGAAGTATAGAAACAATGAAGAACCTTATAAAAAACGGATTGGGATTTGCAGTACTTCCATATTACAGTGTATATGAGGAAATAGTTAAGGGTACATTGAAGGTGATTCATAAGTTTGACAAGTCAGAAGACAGGTTCCAAATAGTATTGATAAGGGAAAATGAAGACAAGGAAGGGATAAGTAAATTTATCGAATTTCTTCAGAATTATAAGTTAAATCGTGAGTTATTCACAGAAAAAAAAATAAGATAATATGCTAGAATTTATAATAAAACTATAGTGAGGTGAGGAAATTGTTGAATGAACATGTTAAAAATTCATTTTTTACCGCGTATGAAACAGTGAAAAAATTTGTAGAGGATAATAATAATATAGAAAAAACAGCTGAAGTGGCAAAAGCCCTGGCAGAAACTTACAGAAGGGGTGGGAAGTCCCTTATTGCAGGAAATGGTGGGAGCAACTGTGATGCACTTCATTTTGCAGAGGAATTTACAGGAAGATTTAGAAAGGACAGGAAGGCATTACCATCCATAAGTTTAAGTGATTCTTCCCATATAACTTGTGTAGGTAATGACTATGGTTTTGATTTTATATTTTCCAGAGGAGTAGAGGCTTACGGGAAAGAGGGGGATTTCTTTTTTGGAATATCCACTTCAGGAAACTCCAAAAATGTTATTGAAGCTGTAAAAATGGCAAAAGAAAAAGGACTAAAAACAGTGGGTCTGCTGGGTAAGGACGGTGGGAAGCTGAAGGGGACATGTGACTACGAATTTATAGTGGAGGGTGAAACTACAGACAGAATCCAGGAGGTTCATATGATGATACTTCATATAATAATTGAAGGGGTGGAAAGAGAGCTTTTTCCTGAAAATTATTAGAAACAGCAACCTTTTTAAAGATAGTCTAAGTTTAGAAAAAAATTGAAAAATTGAAAAATTGAAAAAATGAAAAAATGAAAAAATGAAAAATATACTTGACTTTAGCTGTAAAAAAGTTATAATAGATAATAGTAAAGTAGAAATACTGGGGAGCAGAAAAGCTGAGAGTAGTTATTTTAAAGTAACTTAACCCATTTAACCTGATACGGATAATGCCGACGTAGGGAGTATTTATATAATAATTATACTAAATCTAATATGGAATCCTCTAATTTCAATTGATTAGGGAGTACAATCAGGATTAAAGTATAGGAATAATAAATCTCCTTTGGCAATAAATTTTTGAAGGGAGATTTTTTATTATGGAAAATAAAGTGAATGAAATTAATGCAAGTGTTGCAATACAGGTTTTACCCAATTTGATGGAGAAGGGGGAAGTGATAAGGGTAGTTGATGAGGTTATAGCATATATTAGGAGTAAAAATCTGAAAATGAACGTAGGTCCCTTTGAAACTACAGTAGAAGGAAATTATGAAGAACTTATGGAAATCGTCAAGGAATGTCAGATAATAGCTGTAAAGGCAGGAGCAGAAGGGGTCATGTCTTATGTGAAGATTAATTATAAACCAAAGGGGGAGCTGCTTACCATTGAAGAAAAAATATCAAAGTATAATAGATAGATTATCACCCTCTATAATAATATTTGGATTACTTATACTGTGGCAGATTTTATCAATGGCGGGGTTTATACCTAAATTTATGCTGCCGTCACCAATAGATGTAATCAAGGCATTTATAAATGACTTCCCCTTAATTATGCATCATACTAAAATTACTCTGCATGAGGCATTTGCGGGCCTTGGAATAGGTATAATACTTGGATTTGTAATGGCAGTTATTATGGATAGGTTTAGATTTGCCTATAAGGCAATATATCCTGTCCTTGTAATAACTCAAACGGTGCCTACAGTGGCAATAGCCCCATTGTTGGTACTCTGGCTCGGCTATGGAATGCTGCCAAAGATAATCCTTATAGTGGTAACTTCCTTTTTTCCCATAACAGTAGGACTTTTAGATGGCTTCAAGTCTGCTGATAAAGATGCCTTAAATCTTTTAAAAACTATGGGTGCAAACCCTTTTCAGAATTTTATTCATGTGAAGCTGCCAAGCTCCATAGGGTATTTTTTTGCAGGACTTAGAATATCAGTTTCCTATTCAGTTATCGGAGCAGTGGTGGCAGAGTGGCTTGGAGGATTTTCAGGACTGGGGGTGTATATGACAAGGGTGAGAAAGTCATATTCCTTTGATAAGATGTTTGCTGTAATATTTTTTATATCGGCAATAAGTCTGTTACTTATGTACCTTGTAAAAAAAGTCCAAAAAATAAGTATGCCATGGGAAAAGGGAAAATATAGCGAGTAATTGTAATTTTGATGTAACCTAAGGAGGATGAAATGAAAAATATAGTAAAAATATTATTATTATTTGTAATAATAGGAACATTTATTTTATGTTGTGGAAATAAAACTATGGAGAAGGGAAAAGAAAATAAGGAAAATCAAAAAAAAATAAGTGGCGAAAAAAATTCCCAGATGATAACAATAGTATTGGACTGGACTCCCAATACAAATCATACAGGGCTTTATGTGGCAAAGGAGTTGGGATATTTTAAAGAGGAGGGGGTAGAAAATATAGAAATAGTACAGCCTCCGGAAGGAAGTACAACGGCACTTATAGGAGCAGGAAAAGCCCAATTTGGGATAAGCTTTCAGGATACACTCGCGAAGGCTTTTGCCTCTGACACTCCAGTACCTGTAACAGCGGTGGCGGCAATTATACAGCATAATACATCTGGGATAATATCTTTGAAAAGCAAGGGAATTGATACGCCAAAAAAATTGGAGGGACATAGTTACGCCACTTGGGATGACGAAATAGAAAAGGCGATTCTTCAGAAGGTAATAACTGATGATGGGGGAGACTATAAGAAAGTAAAGATGATACCGAATACAGTTACAAACGTAGTGACAGCCCTCCAGACAAATATAGATACAGTATGGATATATTATGGCTGGGACGGAATTGCCACCAAGACAGAAGGACTCGAAACAAATTTTATAAATTTTGCAGACTATGGGGAAGAGCTGGATTATTATAGTCCTGTCATAATTGCCAACAACGAATATTTAAAAAATAACCCCGAAGAAGCCAAAAAGGTTTTAAGAGCAATAAAAAGAGGATATGAATATGCCATAGAAAATCCTGAAAAGGCTGCTGAAATACTCGTAAAAAACGAACCAGAGGCTAATCCGGTACTAATAAAGGAAAGTCAGAAATGGCTGTCAGATAAGTATAGGGCAGATGCAGCTGAATGGGGAATAATAGATCAGAAACGTTGGGACAGATTTTATGAATGGCTTTATAAGAATAACCTTATCTTGAAGGAAATCCCTAAAGGTTATGGATTTTCTAATGATTATTTGAAATAAAAGGAAAAAATGAATAAGGGGGAAATTATGCCAAAAGAAAAGCTGAAGGTGAGCAACATTACTGTAAAATTTAATGACAAGCCCATGATAGAGGATATTTCTGCGATACTTAATAAGGGGGAGATTGTATCTATACTAGGTACAAGTGGAGTTGGAAAGACAACATTATTTAATGTAATAGCGGGACTTATAATACCAGATACGGGAACTGTAGAGCTGGATGGGGAAAATATAATAGGAAAATCAGGGAAAATAAGTTATATGCTTCAGAAGGATCTTTTACTCCCCTTTAAGACAATCATAGATAATGTAAGTCTTCCCCTTATACTGAAGGGGGAAAGTAAGGTTAATGCAAGGAAAAGGGCTGGAGAGTATTTTAGCCAGTTTGGACTTGAGGGCATGGAGAACCGTTATCCTAATGAGCTTTCAGGAGGTATGAAACAAAGGGCGGCCTTTTTAAGGACATATATGTTTTCCAATGAGATAGCCTTACTTGACGAGCCTTTCAGTGCCCTTGATACCATAACAAAATATAAGATGCATGCATGGTACCTTGATATTGTAAAAAAGCTGAATATGTCCATTTTATTTATTACCCATGATATTGATGAGGCGATATTAATTTCTGACAGGATTTATATAATGTCAGGAAAACCAGGAAAAATAATATCGGAAATAAAGGTGGAAATGGACAGGACTTCTTCAAATGAAGATATAGCCATGTCGGAAAAGTTTTTAAATTATAAAAGACAAATAATGAGATATTTAGTAAAATAGGAAAGTTATGGACTTTTCTATTTTTTTGAAAAAAATTTTACTTGACAAAAAACGATTACTATTGTAAACTATAAAAAATTACAGATGTAAACGATTTTTGAAAACGAATAGTGAATATTAAAAAAATCTGATTCAAAATACAGAGACCAGAAAATTGAAAAACTTCTAATAAAGAAAGAAAATTCCTGTCTTGAAGTATTTTGATGAAAATAAAAAACTTCTAACTGGAGGAGGAAGGTATGGGAAAAGAAACAGGGGAATGCCATATAACAAGTGCAGAGTGGCAAATAATGAAGGTGGTATGGGCAAATAATGAAGTTACAAGTAAATTTGTAGCTGATGTGCTATGTAAGGAAATGGGATGGAAAAAAGCTACTATAAAAACCTTACTTAATAGGCTTTTGGAAAAGGGAGCATTAAAAAAGAGAGAAAAGGGAAACAAATATATCTATTATACGGAATATACTTCTGAAGCTGCTTCCAAACGTGAGGCAATGGAAATCTTCAATAAAATATGTAGAACAAAGGTAGGAAAATTGATAGGGGAAGTTTTGACAGAGAGTCTTTTGAGCCTTGATGATCTGGATATGATACAAAATATTATAGATGAGAAGCGGAAAACGGCAGTAAAGGAAGTTCCATGTGAATGTTTGCCTGGACAGTGTAACTGTCATCAGCACCATAAAAACAACGGGGAGATATCAGAATGCTGTGAGAAGGAAACCGGCTAGAAAAAAGGATTATATAAATTTGAATTGCAGTAGAAAGTATAACTATTAAAATTATATAGGCAGAAAAAATTGAATAACTAAAATATAACAACTAACATAAATAGGGAGGAATATCAATGAAGACGGCAAATTACAGTGTAACAGGAATGAGCTGTGCAGCCTGTGCAAATACAGTGGAAAAAGCATTAAACAAAAATCAGGGGATAGAAGCAAAGGTAAATATAGCTACTGAGAAGGTAAGCCTTGAATTTGATGAACAAAAGTATGACTTTAAGAAGATACAGAAGATAGTACAAGATAGTGGATACGGATTAATTGAATCGCTAACAGAGGAAGATAAGATGAAAATGTATGAGGATAAAGTGAGGGAACTGAAAAATAGGTTATTACTAGCAATATTATTTGCAATTCCATTACTTTATATTTCCATGGGACATCATATGTTGAATGCTCCTGTACCAGGATTCTTAAATCATAAGGAATATCCTTTGAATTTTGCATTGGCACAATTACTGTTTACATTACCTATAATTTATGCAGGAAGGGATTTCTTTACACATGGATTCAAAAACATTTTAAGAAAAGCTCCTAATATGGATTCCCTGATCGCAATGGGATCAGGAGCGGCATTAATATATAGTCTTATTTCTACCGTAATGGTGGTAACTGATAAGGCACATGCCCATAGCCATGCAATGGATCTGCACTATGAGTCTGCGGGAATAATAGTTACATTAATATTATTAGGAAAATTCCTGGAAACAAGGACTAAAGGACAGACATCTTCTGCAATAAAGAAATTGATTGGTCTTCAGCCAAAGAAAGCAAAGGTCATAAGGGAAGGGGAAGAAAAGGAAATACTTATTGAAGAGGTTAAGGTGGGGGACATTGTTGTGGTAAAGCCTGGAGAAAAAATACCTGTAGATGGAATCATAAGATATGGCTCTACATCAATAGATGAATCGATGCTTACAGGGGAAAGTATACCGGTTACAAAAAAGGAGGGTGACAAGATAATAGGGGGAAGTATAAATAAAAATGGGAGTATAAGGTTTGAAGCTACAGAAATAGGTAAAAATACAGTGCTTTCCCAAATTATAAAGTTGGTGGAAGAAGCACAGGAATCAAAGGCACCTATTTCTAGGCTGGCAGATACAGTGGCAGGATATTTTGTGCCTATTGTCATGGTAATAGCTATAATTACGGGTATTCTATGGCTTGTTAGCGGTTCGGGATTAGTGGCTGCACTATCTTTCTTTATTTCTGTTCTTGTAATAGCATGTCCGTGTGCATTAGGTCTTGCAACACCTACTTCAATAATGGTCGGAACTGGAAAAGGTGCAGAAAACGGGATATTGATTAAAAGTGGAGAAGCCCTTGAGACGGCACATAAAATAAAAACAGTGGTTTTTGATAAGACAGGAACTATAACAAAGGGGAAGCCTGTATTGACTGATTTTATAACATATGGAGAAAATGAAGGAGATGAATTGTTAAGGATAGCTGCCAGTATTGAAAATAATTCTGAACATCCTCTTGCTGAAGCAATAGTAAAAGGTGGAAAAGACAAGGGGATAGAACTTATTCAGACTGAAAAGTTCAGGGCAATGCCGGGATACGGTATAAAGTCATCTGTGGAGGGAAAAGGTGTCCTGATAGGAAATAGGAAGCTGATGGAAATTGAAAAGGTGGAAATTGAATTTTCCAAAAGTGATTATGACAGACTTTCAAATGAAGGAAAGACTCCGATGTATATGGCAATGGATGGAAAACTTGTTGCACTTATTGCAGTTGCTGATGTAATAAAGGAAACAAGTAGAGAAGCCATAGAAAAGCTTCATAAGCTGGGACTGAAAACGATAATGCTGACAGGAGATAATGAAAAGACTGCTCAATATATAGCAGGTCAAGTAGGAATAGATGAGGTTATAGCAGAGATACTCCCTTACCAGAAGGCAGATCAAGTGAAAAAGCTACAAGAAAATGGAGAGTTTGTTGCAATGGTAGGAGACGGAATAAATGATTCTCCGGCTCTTGCTCAGGCAAATGTAGGTATTGCTATAGGAAGTGGGACAGATATTGCCATAGAATCTGCGGATATAGTTCTTATAAGAAGTGATCTAAACGATGTGGCAGGGGCTATAAAGCTAAGTAAGGCAACTATTACCAACATAAAGGAAAATCTCTTCTGGGCATTCTTCTATAATACGATAGGAATACCTGTGGCAGCCGGTCTTATATATGCATTGTTTAATGGACCGAAACTGGATCCTATGATTGCAGCATTTGCAATGTCCTTTAGCTCAGTTTCAGTACTTATGAATGCATTGAGACTAAAATTCTTAAAAATAAAATAATAAAAATATTTAGAAGGAGAAAACTTAAAATGAACAAAAAAACAAAAATATCATTTATAACATTACTTTTACTAATATTACTTATAACAGTAACCTTCCTTTTAGCAAATAATGGTAGAATGAATCGTCGTAATATGATGATGGGTAACATGAATAATGACAATATTAACATGATGGGCAATATGATGAATGATAACAGGATGAATTCCCATAACACCACTTATAAAATACGTGAAATAAATCAACAGAGGAGTCAGCTTTTAATACCGGAAATACTGGAAGGGGAGAATGTAGATGGAAATACTGAAAGTTATAGTGTTGTAGCCCAGGAAGGTACAAAACAATTTTTTGATAATAGGGAATCAAAAACATTGGGGTACAACGGTAACTATCTGGGGCCTGTAATAAAACTGAAAAAAGGCAAAAAGGTTAAAATTAATACAGAAAATAAATTAAAAGAAGGCACAACCTTTCATTGGCATGGGTTAATTGTAAATTCCAAAAATGACGGAGGACCACATCATGAAATTTCGCCAGGGGAAAAAGAAAATGTTGAATTTGAAGTGAAAAATGAAGCTTCCACATTATGGTTTCATCCTCATGCTATTTCAACAACTGCAAGTCAGGTGTATAATGGACTGGCAGGATTAATAATAGTAGAAGATACAAATAGTGAAAGATTGAAAAAGAACATTCCTAGTAGCTATGGTATAGATGATTTTCCGTTGATAGTGCAGGACAGATTTTTTAACAATAAAGGAGAAATCGATTATAAGAATAATGAGAATCCTGATGGAACTGGAGGTGATACATTAATAATAAACGGGACATTGAATCCTTATATAAATGTGGAGACAAAGTGGGTAAGGTTAAGGATTGTCAATGGTTCAAATGCTTCAACTTTTACTTATAAATTAACAAATGATGATGAATTTTATCAGATAGCTTCTGACGGAGGATTTTTAAATAGTCCTGTGGAAATGAAGAGTCTAACTTTGTCAGCAGGGGAAAGAGCAGAAATAATAGTGGATGCAGAAAAGATAAATAAGAAGGAGTATTTTTTAAAGATAAATGATTACGATGCTTTAGAAATAAGGGTGAAAAAAATAAATAGAAATGTAGATTTTTCAAAAGATGTAAAATTGAGGGAAAATAAATTTGAAGTAATAGCTGAAAAAGAAATATATAACTTAAAGAAAGTTCCCTTTGTACTATCTGGGATGATGCATATGGTAAATATAAATAACAAGAAATTTGACACAAATAGGATTGATTACAGTCAAAGTATAAATGAAAAAGAAGTTTGGGAAGTAACAAATGCAGGGGATCATATGGGGGGAATGATACATCCCTTCCATATACATGGTGTACAGTTCAGGATTATATCAAGAAATGGAAAAGTTCCACCTGAAAATGAACAGGGATGGAAAGATACGGTTCTTCTAAATCCTGATGAAACAGTCCAACTTCTTGTGCAATTTACTGAAAAAGGGGTATTCATGTACCATTGCCATATATTAGAACATGAAGAACTAGGAATGATGGGTCAGGTTGAGGTTCAGTAAGAATCTAAAAAAAATAAGTAAGTTATGAAATAGTTAGAGACATAAATTAAAATTGAAAAATTGAAATAGAATACGAGTATAAATTTTTAGAATTAGAAAATAGTTTTGAAAATAAAATTGGTTTACTATATAAAGAAGAAATTAGAGAGAAAATATTTTCTTTTTACAAGTGTATCCAAAAATTAAAAATTTAACAGAAAAAAGATTTAGAAACGAAAGAGATGAAATGAATATTGAAATAATTTTAAAAGAAGACTTTTTAAAAGAATTGAGAATTATAGTAGAAGCTTATGAAGATATTTATCAGGACAACGAAGTTCAGGAAATGTTTGGAAAATATAAAGAAATGTTATCTGATTAATTTAATTATACTCACTTTGATCTGTTTTTCTAAGTGAACAATTTTCTGAAAAAAATGTGAAAAACCAGACAATAGAATATGCAGTTAATCCTGGTAAACTAAAAGAGGACATAGGAAAGGCGAAGCAGTAAATGTAGATTACTATTTAAAATCACGAAAATTACAACCGGTAAAGCCCTATTTTAAAATGCGAAGGAGATTTTCTAAAAATGAAAAAATTAGATAGAGAATTTTTTAAAAAAAATATTTTAAATAACATATTTATTCAAATATACTGTTTAATTTTTCTATATATGATAGTTTTTCCATGGGAAATATCGTTGTATAGGAACTATGTCTATATTATTATAATAGTTTCTTTATTGGTCTATTTTATAGTTATAGTATATTTTAAATATACTATAACTCATAAATTTATAAAAGATCTGAATTTTATAAGA
>JBGXYD010000056.1:0-2640 GCA_041815005.1 Leptotrichia sp.
CGTGGGAGCAGTATACATATATTTCAAGGCAGGCATTAAGATATAATATAATAGAACAACTGGAAGAAAAGAGAGCAAATGTAAAAGCTGAAGGAAGCGGTGATAAGAAAGTTGTGCAATTTTCAGCAGAAACAACGATAGAAGATTATCCGGAATTAGATTTTTTTGGATATATGAAGACGATAAAAGGGGACAATTCTAAAAACCGTTCTGCAATAGTAAGGTTGTCAAATGCCATATCTCTTGAAACTTTTAAGGGAGATTTGGAATTTTTAACTAATAAGGGGCTTGTTGACAGAATTAATAGAGATGAAAAAGTGTTTCCTAATATAGCACAGGCAGAAATTCATAAATCATACTATAAGTATACGATTACAATAGATCTGGATAAGATTGGGATAGATGAACTGGATAATATTGAAATAGACAAAAAAGAAAAAGCAAGAAGGATAAAAAGACTGCTGGATACAGTTTCCCTGCTTTATCGGGATATAAGAGGAAGAAGGGAGGATTTGAAACCTTTATTTATAATTGGTGGCGTGTATGATATAAAAAATCCTTTTTTTGAAAATATTGTGGATGTGAAAAATAATAGACTACTGGTAGATAAATTGTGCAGCGGAATTTATGATTACATAGAAAATGATACAGTTTCCGGAATTGTTAAAGAACAGTTTGAAAATGATACAGAAGTTGAATCTGAATTAGAAAAGAGAAATATAAAAGTGTTAAGTGTTCCTGAGTTTTTTAAACAGTTAAAAGAAAAGGTTGATGAATATTATGAAGGCAATTAAGTTGAGACTGTATCAGAATATGGTAAACTATAAAGTAGCTACAAGCTTTCAGTTGAAAGAAAGCTATCCTTTGCCACCATATTCAACAATAATTGGTATGGTTCATTCCCTTTGTGATTTTGAGGAATATGTACCAATGAAGATAAGTGTATGTGGAAATTATTTTTCAAAGGTAAATGATCTGTATACAAGGTATGAATTTAAAAATGCTAATCCTTATGAAAAGGGAAGGCATCAGATTAATGTAGACGGATTTGGAATAAATAGAGGTGTTGCAACTGCTGAACTTCTAGTAGATGTAAGTTTAGTGATACATATAATTCCAGAAAATCAGTCAGAAGAAATGATAAATAAAATATACAAAGCCTTTAAATATCCAAGGGAATATCCTAGTCTGGGAAGAAGAGAGGATATTGTATTGATTAATGAGGTAAAGATTGTAGATATAGAAATAAGAAAGGCTAAAAAAGATATTGAGAATGGAAAAGAAAATTTTGCATATATTCCATTAAAATTTCTGGAAGAAAGAATAATAAGTGCCGGTGAAAACAGACATGGAGTTAGCCTTCCTGGAACTAGATATGAACTGACTAGAAATTATAAAGTTGAAAATATAGGCACAAAATCGAAACCTAAAACAATAAGAATATGGGAAAAAGAGGAAGTCTTGTATTCATCTCATATTAAAGGTATGAAAAGAAGGGAGATTCCTTTAGACAATGACGATGATATTGTTTTTTGTGAATTTTAAAAATAACAAGGAACAGTAAATATTTTATATGTAGGAGACAGCATTTAAAATGGGAAATAATAAATATGTATGGGAAGAAAATAATGAAATATTAAAAAGGATAGTTGATGAAGAACAGGAAGAACTTTTGAGTAAAAAAAGGGCAAGAGAGCTATTTGAAAAAAATCTGCTTGAAAAGATAGAAATTGGAACCATTGAAGGATTACAGGAAATACACAGATATTTATTTCAGGATTGCTACGAAACTGCAGGAATGATTAGAAAACATGATATAAGTAAAGGAGAAACGATATTTTGTCGAATCATGTATCTCAATGATAATCTGAAGACGGTTTCCAGAATGTCAGAAGATACATTTGAACAGATAATAGAAAAATATGTTGAAATGAACATGATGCATCCATTTTATGAAGGAAATGGGAGAGCTATGAGAATATGGCTTGACCAGATTCTGATAAAAAATCTGAAAAAATGCATAAATTGGAAAAATATTAACAGGAGCGAATACATGTCTGCTATGAAGAGGAGCATAGTAAACAATCTAGAATTAAGATTTCTATTAAAGGAGAACCTGACAGATAAGATTCAGGACAGGGATGTATTCATGAATGGAATTAACCAGTCATATAAATATGAAAATATGGCAAAGTACGATATTAACAGCATAGAAGAATAAAAAATAGACAGTTCAAAAGGAGTTTATAATATGGAGAAGAAATTTCTGGCAAAGTCTGATGGCGAAAGTATTGTAGAGCATACAGAAGAATTAATTAAGAATTTTGAAAGGTTATTTCAGATGTATCCAGATATAAAAGTAAATAAGAAGCTGTTACTTTTAGCATGTATATATCATGATCTGGGAAAAATAAATTCGAAATTTCAAGGTAAACTATATGGGAAAAAATCGGATAGAGAAATTCCTCATGGAATACTGAGTACAGCTTTCATAAATGATGATACATTACTGGATAAGTATTCATTTGAGGAAGAAGATATAAAGATACTTGGATATGCAGTAGCATTACATCATGAAAGGGATATGTCTGAAATAACTGAAGATATCCTTGAAGAAGAAATTGAAGATATGAATTTACA
>JBGXYD010000057.1:0-8493 GCA_041815005.1 Leptotrichia sp.
GTTTCAGAAGTTTATATAATTAATTTATCGTTAAACTATTCCTTTTTATATTTCGGAAAGATTATAAATGTTACTATCCTTCTTTGATTTTATATATTTTTAGTCTGTATTTATTACTAAAATAAAAATATATATACTATTTACACATATTAAGACTAAAAATTTACTTTTATCTCTTTTTTAATAATTTTTTCCTTTATATCCTTCAACCGTTTAATATTTTCTGCTCCCACCTTGTCTCTTGAATATGGAAAGTCTGTATATTTTATTGCACCCTCAGATAGTCCAACACTGTATTCTTTTCCCTTAAAATTACCATTTTTCAAATCCTTTACAATTTGATAAACAGGGTTACTCAAATCAGTAATTATAGATGTCAAAACAGTACCTAAAGCCACTTTATCCTCCTCTTGTCCTGAAGAAATTGCAAAAATACCATTTTCCTGTGCAGCATTCAGAACTCCTATCCCACTTCCTCCTGCATTATGAAAAACTACACCAATCCTGTTCCTTTTAATAAGGGTATCAGCTGCCTTTTTCCCAGCATCAATATCAAAATATGGATTTTCACTTTCCTTATCTACATAGGTAACGGGAATAAGAAGAGTCTCTTTTATATATTTAGCCCCTTGTCTAAATCCTCTTTCGTACTTTTTCACACTGTCAGTTCCTGTGGAACCTATAAATCCAACAGAATTGGTCCTTGTCATCATTGCCGCCAATGTTCCTGCCAGAAATCCAGCTTCTTCTTCCCTGAACATAACTGTCGCCACATTATTCAAAGGTTTTACCAGTTTTTCGTTAATGACTAAAAACTTCTGATTAGGGAACTCTGGAGCCACCTTTTCTATTGATAGCTTTGTTTCCTTAGTAATCCCGATAATAAGGTCATATTTTTCCCACTTTGCCATTGCTCTTATTTGATATTCCCCATCCAGCACAGAGACCTTCTGAGTAAACTCCTTAAACTCTATACCGAAGTCATTTCTTGCCTTTATCAGGCCTACATATGCGGAATCATTATTAGCCTTGTCCCCTTTCCCTTTGTAGGAATATATGACTGCTATATTCAGCTTTTTTTCTGTTTTTGTATTTGATTTTCCAGCTACCTTTCCTTCAATGCAAATCGTCATCATACAAAACATAAATATTATTATTTTTCTCATCCCTTTCTATCCTATTCCTTTCCTTCTGTTTGCACTATTTCCATATTATCTTCTCCCCCAAGTTTTATCCTTATTTCCCTTTTTTTATTTTCTTCCTCCTGTTTTATATTGTATATTCCCATATAAGGAAGATGATCACTCAACTTATTCCATTCCTGACTATCATCATTTATAAAAAAGCTGTCTTTTGCCTGTAGTTCTTTTGATTTTCCCCCTAAAATATAGTCTATCCTAGGATCTTCCATTTTTCTCTCTTCTTTTTTCTCCCCTTCCATATAACTGTCATTCCACTCTTCCATTAGTTTCTTATAATGGGAAGTAGTCGGAAGTATATTCAAATCTCCACTTAAAAATTTAACTTCATTTTTAAACATATCGGATATCCACATAAGATAATCCAGTTCCTCCTTTTTTATTTCACTTTTGAAATCTAGATGAGTATTCATTATCATAATCTTCTGCCCAAACTGTTTTTCTCCTATTTCCGCCACAAGAACCTGTCTTTTTTCCACTCCTATGGAAGGCAGCTCAAAAGAATATATCTTGTCTATTGGATACTTTGAAATAAAGGAAATCCCATACTCTCCCGAATCAAAATCTCTTGCCTTCTGGAAATAGTAATACCTGTATCCAAGCTCTTCCGCAATATCCATTGTTATATCCCTGTATTTACTCCTTTTGGTATTTTTATCCACCTCCTGTAACGAAATAAAATCCGGCTTATATTTTTTTATGCTGTTTCCCAGCTTCACTCCATTAGCAAGCCTTCCTCCGTAAATGTTATAGGACATTATCCTAAGTTCCTTTGCTCCTGTCATTACTGTTATACTTATAAATAGCAATATTTTAAGTAAATTTATCCTTGTTTTCATTTTCTAAGTTTTGCTCCTTCTATCTTTTTTCCTTCAAATAATACCTAGCTATAATCCTTAGCTTCTTTATCAGCTTCGACATCCCTGACAGATGCTTGCTTTCCAAAAACAGCCTAGCTTTTATATTTGTCCAGCTGTCATTCCACCAATGGATACCATAGGTATTTTCCCCTATACATTCAGGGGAAAATTTCTCCTTGAAGCCATAGGGATAAAAGTATTCCTTAGGGTATATCGCTATTTCTCCTTCCTTTAAAAAATTTTCCCTCTTATCTGTAAGATTATATTTTTTCTCAAATATATATGTAAATATCTTGGGAATAGTCCAGAGAGCCTTTCCCCATATTTCTTTTTCATAAAAATCCCTTATATCTTCAAGAACTTGATTTTTCTTTGTTGTCCCAAATATACCTACACTTATGTGCCTACTATCCTCATATCCTATAAAAAATTTCAGATTTTCCGATTCTATAAGGGGGGTTATATCCTTTATTATTTCCATATCAATATCCACATAAATTCCCCCATGCTCATACATATAATGGACTCTCATGTAGTCAGATACGTATGCCCACAGTTTTCTTCTGTAACATTCTCTAAAAAAACGATTTTTCTTTAGATGGGCTTCCATATCGAAATTTTCTTCATTTATTTCAATTATTTCATAATCAGGCAAGTTTTCCTGCCATGATTTCAAGCATTTATAAAAAATCCGGGGTTTTTCTGCCTTCCCTATCCACACATAGTAGATCTTCTTTTCTATCATTTCTGTATTTCTCCTCTATCTTTTTATATATATAATTAAACGAAGCCGCCAGCACATATACTCCAATCATAAGGGCCATATTCCCCAAAAGTCCTGCTATACCAAAAAAGGATCCTCTTGGCATATAAAAGAGATTTGGGATAAAATAATATGTAGTCAGCAAAAGAAACCTGTTCTTTACAGAATATTTCTCATACTTCACTATTATTATCCCAAGAAGAATAGATATAAGCACTATCCAGAAATACCCAAGATCATACATTTCCGCCATATAATTTGAACCTATTCCCTCTCCTCTGAGATAAGCGGAAGGACTTAACATATAGGTGAGCTTGTCTGCAATAGAATTACTGGATTCCAATGTTTCCAGTGACTGTGCCCTGAATCCGAATATCCCTTGAAATATATAAGGATATGAACCTTCCCCCACAATCTTATCCTTAAAATCTATCGTATACCCTAGTACAAGATAACTAACTCCTTGAGAAAATAAAAAATTATATATGGAGTTTATAAGATCAAAGCTAAAAAGCTTTCTGCTCCTTATTGAAACAAGCAGTTGGGAAAATACTACGGTAAATCCCATCAATTTTACCATACTTTGTATCCTTATTTTTATTCCGTACACTTTCGTATAATACCACATTATAAACAATAGTTGTGTCAAAAATATGGCACGTGCCCCCTTAAAGGAATCTAGAAGTTTTACCATAAGATATATGGAGGAAACTGTTAAAAACTTCCTTTTGGAAGGAATAGACATCAAAAAAATTAAAAAACCTATTGTCATTAATGTTCCCGAACCCTTTGTAAAGAAAGGATAGTCTACCTTCTGTAATACCCCGGTATAATAGGCCTCATAACCTGTCCTTAGTATTATTCTCAGCTGAATAAACATCTTATAGGCAAGGGCAGGAGAAGAAAGAAAAAACAATACCATTCCCAGTTTTTCATATATACTGTTGTTTGAAAGGGAAGTCTTACTGTCTATATCCTTTCTCTCATCCTTCAGTATCCCTATAATAAATCCAAGATGGGTAAAAAGCATCACAATTATAAATATATTTAATATTTCATGCCTCACATCATAAAAGAAATAATAATTGGCAAATTTTGTAGCCCATCCAAATTCCCTATAATTCACCAAGTCTAGAAAAACCCGTGAAAAATTAAACAAAAACATTGTATAAAGAAATATCATATAGGAATTTAACCAATTAAGATAAATCTTTGCTGTACAGAATGTATATATATATATCCCCATAAGCATATATTCCAAAAACTTCATTTCTGTATTTTCGTTTTGAAAAACAACAGCTGATTTCAGAAAAAACAAAAGAGATATTATAAAAAGATGTACTATTAAAAGCAATATTCTATTCCTTTTCATAATTAAAGACCTCCTTTCCCTAAGACTATAATCTATACTTTTCAATAACTCCTTATATTCAATAAAAGATTATAACAAATTTATAATAAATATCCAATAATATTATGAGAAGTTTATCCTGAATCCTTTCTTTAGAAAAATTCCCAAGATTATCTTTTAGGAAATTTATTTTGAATTATCTTTATATCAAAGTTTATTTTAAGCTATTTTCTCATTAGGCCATTTTTTACCTTTAAAACTATTCTTCTTATTTTTTCAGAATTTTCCCTGTTAATCAATAGTTTCATGGAAATAACGAAATATCCCACCTTCAGTAGAAATTTCATTGCTGATATTTTCTCATTTCCGAAATAGAAAAGTATAACAGGATTCCCTATAAGAACTAGGTACAGAAAAAGTCTTCTGTAATTAAAGGTTATACCATACCATTTCCTTATAATACCCAGTTCCACTATAACCTTCAGTAAAAACGCTGTCAATGTTGTCCATGCGGCTATCATTGCCCCGTATTCAGGATACATTGGAATAAATATCAAGTTTCCCGTCAAGTTAAAAGTCATAGCAAATAATGAAAAATAAAATATTACTATACTTTTTTCATGATAATGGAAAAAGTAATCTAGGCAGTATAAGGACTGGATAACCACAGATGCTAGTATTATTCCCACATAATTTATGGAAGTATAGTAACTCACTGGAAATAAAAATTTTATTACTTCAGGGGCAAAAAGCTGACCTGCTATACAAATAAATGTGGTAAGCCCGAGAAAATTCTCAACACTTGAAGTAATCCTATGATTTTCCAGTTTTTTCTCCAGTGCCTCATATAGTTCAGGTATCCAGCTGCTTATAAAGGATGCCGTTACCACCGATAATACCCTTCCCCCTGTATATGCCAATGTGTAATATCCGACAACAGACATGGAAACTACCTTTGCAAGAACCCACCTGTCACTAACATTTACTATTTGGTCTGTCAGCTCAATAAATATAAGAGGAACTCCATTTATAAGGGCATAATTTAAATATTCCCTTTTTACCTTTAATACAAACTTTCCAAAATAGTCTCTAAAGGAATATACTGTTATTAACAATACAGCCAAAAGATTTGCGAGCTGGTTCCCAAATACTCCCATTTTCAAATATTTTATAAAATATATTGCAAGAATATAATTAGTAAAAAAACTTACAAGGCTTGCTGTAGCCACCCTTGTATAAAGCTTCTTCATTCTAAAAAGAGTTATAGCTAAGTTATTTACAGTATTTACCAGTGCAATAACTATAGAAATTATAACTAAGGAGTTATAATCTATCTTTTCAAGATCCAATAACAAAGAAAAAAGATACTTTGCAGCCGGGGTAAAAAGAAAAATAAAGAATCCCCCACTTAAAAGTAGTATTATAACAAAGGTGGAGAACATATATTTCCCAAATTCCTTTTCATTATCCTGTAGAGTAACATACTTTTTTATCTGAGCATTATAAAGACCCAGCCCAAGAATTATGGTAAATAAGCTTGTTATTGGGGCTAAGGTTCCTATAATTCCAAATTCCTCCTGTGTAAGAAGCCTTGTCATTATAGGAAGAAATATTAACGAACCCATTTTCGTTATAAAATTTGCCATCAGGTAAACCATTGTCCCCTTCAATAGATTTTTATTATCCATATTATCTCAATCCTACTAAATCATGTATTCTTATTATCCCAACCACATTGCCATTTTCCACCACTGGAAGAACATTTATCTGGCTTTTTCTATTTTCCATAAGTTTTAATGCATCCAGTGCCATTGCTTCCTTATTTATGGAAACCGGAGTGGAAATCATCACATCCTTTGCCTTATATGTAAAGAACTTCTCCTTATGGGTAAGTGCCCGTCTTATATCCCCTTCAGTAATTATTCCCATCAATTTTCCATACTGTTTTCCGCTATCTGAAATACACACGGCTCCCATTTTTTTCTTTGTAAGCACCATAAGAACCTTTTCAATCTCTTCATCTTCTGAAACTACAGGTAACTCCTCTCCCGCATGCATCAAATCCTGAACCGTAAGGAGCAGTCTTTTCCCCAGACTTCCCCCTGGGTGATATTTTGCAAAATCATTTTCCGTAAATTTTCTCTTTTTCATAAGAGAAGCGGCTAAAGCATCCCCCATTACCAATGTAGCAGTTGAAGAACTCATAGGAGCTGTTCCCAGTGGACATGCTTCCCTCTCCACACCTATATCTATAATTATTTCTGCATGTTTTGCAAGAGCAGATTTTTCATTTCCTGTAAATGCCACTATTCTTCCCCCTATTTTCTTTATTGGGGAAAGGACACTTAATATTTCATCAGAATTACCACTATTTGAAATGGCTATGACTATATCCCCTTCATTTATCATTCCCAAATCACCATGCAGAGCTTCAGCCGAATTTATAAAAATAGAAGTAGTTCCCGTAGAAGCCAAAGTTGCTGCTATTTTCCCTCCAATATGCCCTGACTTTCCTATCCCTGTAATTACAACCTTATTTTTTTCTGCTTCATAAATCATATTTACCAGTTTCTCAAAATTACTATCTATCTTTTCCTTCACCTTTTTCAATTCCTCTATTTCTATGGAGAAGGTTTCCTTTCCCGTTTTTAATATATCCAGTTCTTTATTACCCTTTAATGACACTTTTATTTACCTCCTATAGTAGCTGTTATTTACAAGCTTTCTTCTATTTAATTTTTGTTTGTCCAATGAAGTCTAGTTATAATAAACTTATTATACTTTCTGTTTTTTCCAAAAATATATTTTTTACCAACATCTAATTTATAATGTATTCTATTTTTTGATTTTTATCCACCTTTTATTTATCTATTATGCTCCATTCTATTTTTTATCTTCTATCCTGCTTAAGATTTTCTTTACTTCCTGGCTCTTATCCTTATGACATATAAGAACCGCATCCTTTGTATTTACTATTACAATATCTTCAATTCCGATAGTGGCTATTATTTTATCTTTTTCTTTGTTTATTATTATGTTTCCTTCAGATTCTATCCCTGTATATCCCTCGCCCCTGACTATATTTCCATCAATATCAAAAGGAAAAAGCCCTTCAAGGGATTTAAAGCTTCCTACATCATTCCAACCAATATCCATAGGTATTACATAAACATCCTTTGTATGCTCCATTACTCCAAAGTCTATTGAAATCTTTTCAAACTGGTAAAATTCTCCCTTTATCAAACCACTCAGCTCTTCTCCATATACCTTGTTCAAATCTATCTCTTCCAGTATTTCTTTTATCTTTTCAAGGACAACCCTGTGAGACTCCATCCATTTTTTTATTTCCTTCAATATCACATCAGTCTTCCATAGAAACATTCCGCTATTCCATAGATAATTTCCCTGTTCTATATATTTTTCTGCAATTTCCTTATTGGGCTTTTCCCTAAATCTCCTTACCTTGTATATTTTAAACTTCTCTTCCTCTGCATTTTCATCTCCTTCAGAATTTCCTTCCCAATGCAGAAACCTTTCCTTCTCCTTCATATACTCTATATAACCATACCCTGTTTCAGGATAGGAGGGTTTTACTCCCAATGTAACTATCCCACCTTCCTTAGCCTTCGCAAATGCCACCTCAAGCCCCTTGAGGAATTCTTCCTCCTGCCTTATAAGGTGATCTGAAGGCAGTACTGCCATAATGCTATTCCCATAGATTTTTTCTATTATAAGGGCGGCATATCCTATACATGCGGCAGTGTCCCTTGCCATCGGTTCAAATATTATGTTCCTTTCGGGTATCTCAGGCAATTCTCCCCTTATAATATCTAGATAAGCTATGTTAGTAGAAATAAATATCTTTTCAGCAGGAATTAGCCCTGATATTCTATCCACTGTTTCCCTTATTAATGTTTTGTCTGATAGCAGGTCAAGAAATTGTTTCGGTTTTTCCGTAGTAGAAAGTGGCCAAAACCTTGTTCCGCTTCCCCCAGCCATTATTAATGCTACTTTATTCATAAAAATACTTCTCCTAATTTCTAATAATTATTTTCTTTTTAATATTATATCAAATTTTGTCATTTTTGTCTTATTATTTATATTATAGTAATTTTTTATTATTATAGTAGAACCTATATAAATAGAACCTAAAAATATAATATTTTTTTATGAAAAACTTTGATCAAAAGTTTATATTTTTAATTATCATAGATTGTATAATATATTGCGACAAATTTAAAATAAAATAGAAACTCATGATAATTTCGTGTTAAAATGTTAGTAACGACAAAAACATTAACGAAAGGAAATATATCATGA
>JBGXYD010000058.1:0-21778 GCA_041815005.1 Leptotrichia sp.
CAAGGCGATAGAATTTGCAAAAACAGGAATATACAGAGGTGAAATAGTAAATGCAGGAAAGGCAGGAATTTATAAATTTAATACGTTAGTTGACAAGTTTTGGGATAAGGCGGAAGAGCACATTATCAAGGAAAAAGAAATTGATAGAAAATGGATACCAAACACGATTGAAAATATTGGAGAAGAAGCTGTACATGAAGTTATCAAAACTTTAAGAAAAGAACTTGATCCGAAGAAACTTGTCCAAGATATCTTTGATACGGAAAAAACAGAAAATCCAGAAATATTTTGATGCCCACGAGAGGAGTTTTTGAATGTTTGAAATAAATACAGAAATAACAAAACAACTTATATTGATAATGTATGGAGTAGTGCTGGGAACTCTCGGCAACTTACTGTACAGAGCTAATAACAAACTTAAAATAAGCCCCATCGTGATAAGGGTATTATACGGTGCTATATCACTTGCATTATATATAGCGATACACCTGGTTTGGAATAAACAAGAGCCAAAACTAAATCTCATTATAATGTTTGTCATAATGCTGATAGGGTATTTTGTAGAGCTGACCATTGAGGTCTTGGAAGACAAAATACCTTTGATAGTGGAAAAGATAATAGATAAGCATTTTAAGCCTCCTGAAAGGAGTGATAAAAATGACAAATAAAAAAACTTTGAGAGAATTATTATTGCCTGGAAAAGTTCATAAAGACACAGAAGAAAGTCAAAAAGTAAACTATGCAATGAAGACAATAATAAGAATAATAATATTTTATCTTGTAGAATCAGTAATATTAATAAAAATTAGAGATTATCAGTTTATGAGAAATTTAAACCATATGGACTTACATAGACCACCTCTGCCACCTCATGTGGTATCGGATTTAAGGAATATAATGATTATTGAGAATATGCTGATTACAATAACGATGACTGTGATATCATTAGCTATACTTTACTACTGCAATGATAAAATGACAAAAGGGCAGCCTTGACGGTTGCCCCTGTTTTTTTTATATTGGGAAAATATGAGCTTCTCATAATACCGCGAACGTCATTTAAATCGGTTGCAAAAATCCAACGTAATACACATTTAATATACACAAAAATACGATAAAACCTTTAAATTTAAGGGTTTTAATGTTTGTTAAATATTCGTATTGAAAATAAATTTATTTTGGCTGTATAATATGTGTGGAGGTTAAAAAGAAATAAGTAATATACAGAAATATAAGTCTTTTTCTATATATGTTCAAACCTTCTTAAAATCAGACTATTAAAATAAAAACTGTTTGGGTTTGAGTAAAATAGCCATAATTTTTTAGGTCAGTTTTAGACGGTATTACTATATTAATTATCTACAGACATATGATAATTATTATAAATATTTTAATTTTCCCCTAAAATCCTCAATGGAAGAGTAGCCCTTTTCTTTCATTATTTCCTTTAGTTCCTCTGTAATACGGCTAAAACATTCAGGACCTTCCTTCTGGAGGGTAGTTCCAATTTGAACCATGCAGGCACCACACAGTATATGCTCAAAGGCATCTCTACCATTTAATACCCCGCCTGTTCCTATAATTTTTATGGAGGAGTCTAATCTTTGATAAAAAGCATGTACATTGGCAAGAGCAGTTGGCTTTATGTATTCTCCACCAATTCCACCAAATCCATTTTTGGACTTTATAACGACACTTTCATCTTCGACTACAAGACCGTTTCCGATGCTGTTTACACAGTTTATGAAAGCCAATGGAAACTTATTGAACACTTGTGATGCCTGATCAAAATGTACTATATCGAAATAGGGAGGAAGTTTTACCCCCAGAGGTTTTGTAAAATAGCTAAAAATATCGGAAAGTAAAGTTTCAGTAGTTACCAAATCATACGCGATTTGTGGTTTCCCGGGTACATTAGGGCATGAAAGGTTTAACTCTATAATCCCCTTGAAGGGATTTTTTTCCACTTTTTTCAGTATAGTATGAGTATCTTCTGTAGACATGCCTACCAGTGAAAGAAAAAAGGTCCTGTCGGGTTGCCTTTCCTTTAGCTCCAGAAGATAGTCCAAATAATAGTCAATACCCAAGTTTGGAAGACCCATAGAATTAATGGAACCTAAACTGGTATTTACATAACGTGGAGCAGGATTACCCTCTCTTGAAGTTAAGGTTGCTGTTTTTGTAACAAAGGTACCGGCTGTGGAATTTAGAATCTGCTCCAGTTCATTCTTGTCATAACAATAGACTCCAGCAGCATTCATAAGACAATTTTTAAATTGAAAGTTTCCTATTTCTGTTTTTGTGGATATCATTTCTTTGACCTCCTAAAATTATTTATTATTAAATATGCTACTCCAAATAATGGAAAATCTGGAATAATAAAATTATTATTGTTAATTTAATTATACTAGATATGAAGAGGAAATTCCACATATTTTTGTCCAAAAGGAAGATGACAATTCTTTAAGAATTTTAAAAGGTGTAGATAGTTTATATATCAATGTATTTAGTGGAATGTTAAAAAAAGAATTTGTTTTAGACTATATCAAAAAAGCTGGAAAATCTCCGGCCTTAAATCATAATTTTACTTGAAAATCTCATAAATTTTCCTAGAGATTGTTTCTATGTAATGTCTTTAGGAAAAACTAAGTCCTCCAGAAAGCTTTTACCATTTTCTGGAGAATTTACCCCAAAATAATCAGAAATAGTGGCTCCAATATCTGATAGAGTTTCCCTTACACCGATATTTTTACCCTCCAGTTCCTTTTTGTAAATAAGGATAGGCACATACTCCCTAGTGTGTTGAGAATGTCCTATTGTAGGATCGTTTCCATGATCTGCAGTAACAATTAGAATATCCTCCTCTTTCATTTTTTTGATAATTTTATCTATATAGTTGTCGCTTAATTTTAGGATTTTAGCATACTTTCTTGAGTCCTGTGCATGACCTGCTAAATCAGTTTCCTGTATGTTTACTGCAATTAATCCCGATGACATCTTATCTATTTCTGCTAGGGTAATATTAAATATAGTTTCTGTGTCCACCAAATTTAAAAAATTTTTTCCCTCATCATTAAAGACAATGTCAGCCACTTTCCCTATTAGGGTAACATCTATGCCATTTTTCCCCAATATTGTAGGAATCTGCGTTTCAGGATTGATACCGTATCCTAGATGCCTTACCATGTAGCCCTTTTCATATACTTTGGATTTTGGGGCATTTATTCCTATATATTTTTCTAACTTTTCTTCTGTAGCCTCCTTTATGCTTTCAACTGTAGCTTCAGTTCCTCCAAATGCAATAACCCTTTCCACATGAACAATTTCCCGCACGATTTTAGCTATTTCCAACTCCTTTTCAAAGGTTATTTCCTTAAAGGATGTGGTTACATTATAAACTTGCCCCAAGTCAGTTTCAAGATTATCTCCAATGGCTATACAGTCATTAACCCAGAGATACTGTATCTTATCCCCTATTTTTTCCACTTTGTATCTTTTTTTCAAAAGAGCTTTATAAACTTCCTCTATATAATGGCTAAAAGGTGCAATAAGGGGCTTTTCAGGTTTTGTCCCCATAATCTCCTGATGTCCCAGAAAGGTGTCCCCTCCATGATGCATAAGCTTTGCTATCCCAAAGTTAGCCTTGTCATTTTTCTTCATAAGTCCATAATCTTTCCCTAAGGCATTCATTATTCCCAATTTTTCTAAGGTTTCAAGCTTTAGTTCAGGGTTTTCGTCTATAATGTGCATGCATGTGTTTGCACCAAAGTCTCGGGGTCTTTCTTTCAGGACATCCTCCATATATCCTATTCCGTAGCTATCTAAGATTATTAGGATAAATCTTCCTCTTAGGTTATTTTCTCTTGTCATTTTAATGACCTCCTGTTATGTTCTGCTTGAGCTTTTGATTGTCGGATATCCAGCCTTTCTCCAAGGGAAGTATATACTCCTATTATTTTAGGGTCATTTTTCTGTATTCCTTTGACGAGAATGACATCGGACCTTGTTACAAAAATTTGAGTTCTAAAACATCCTACCACAGTATCCCCTACTTTTCCCTCATCCTCTATTTCAAAATAGTAGTCGATGCTGTCAGAATCAGGGATATTTATCTCTTTTTTAATCGAATCCTTAAAGTTTTTACCTGTGAGAATATTTTTAAAATGGGATCTCCTATAATAGCCACCTCCGTAAAAATATCCCTTTCCTCTAAAGTTATGGGAGACTTCAGATACATAGACGTAGGCAGGCTTTTCCTCTATTTCCGTATCAACAGTCATTGGGATAGTTCCTGTTAAGGAATGTCCTGGCTCTCCATGCGTTCCTCCTGCTTTTCCGATTAACTCCATATTTTCTATAGAAGTTATTGAAGGCATATTTATCTGGGATACATGTATTTTAAACTTCTCCTCCAGTATATCCCTTGCCTTTAATACAGTTTTCACATTTGAAGTTTTCCTTATTTTTTTGTCTTTATTATTATAAAGAAAACATGGAAAAGATGTCAGTCCATCTATTTTTATCCCCTTTAGCATTAGAAGTTTTTCAATGTTTTTATTTAAATTCTTTAATTCAAATCCAGATTCCTGTCCAGGATATATGCAGGAATCTTCATCAACTACCCGTAACATTATTTTTTGAGTAATATTTAGTTTTTGGCATATTTTTGAAATTTCCTCTGCTTTTTCCAATGAATATACGGTTATTATTTCTACACCATACATAATTAACTTTTCTAAAGAGTTTTTAGGGATTTGGACTAAATGTCCCACATGTCCTATTTTAAGTCGGTTTTTCATAAGAATTTCTACTTCCTTGAAGTCCACTGCAACAGCCCCTTCGTATCCCATTTTCTCCATTTTATCTGCCAGATAGGGATTTCTTCCTATCTGTTTTGTCATGTAGTATAGCTTTATTCGATGTTTTTTAGCCTTTTCCAGTATTTTTTCGGCATTGTTAAGTAACATATCCACGTCTATTATATAGCTATCGGGGGCTATTTTGCCCTCTTGATGTAACTGAAAGGCAGTTTCTATTAATTTTTTATTTTCTTTAGTCAGTACATTTAAAAACAAACTATTCACCCCCCTATAATTTTATGATTTTCCTATAAGCCGTATCCAATATTCTTATAACGGTTTCTGCACCGCTCCTATTGGGATTGATTCTTATCATTTTCGTTTGTAGTGTGGGGTCACTCTTAAGGAATGTTCCTGACACCTTATAAAATAAAGGGGGAATTTCATATTTTGATTCTGCCCCCACCGGATAGGGTAAAGCACCCAGCTTTATAGCTTCAGAGATAATTTCTTCAGCTATATCTTCCTCAAATTCCACAAGTACTACCTTCGATTGTGCATTTGCCATAAAAACATTCTTTATGTAACCATATCTATTTTTATTTTTTAAAATTTTTAAGATTTTTTCTCCTTCCTGTGCCTGTATAGCAAGGGATACAGGTGCATAAACCATTCCTCTTAGTGCCTCCATTGCTTCATATCCCTGAACTTGTCCCCCTCCAGAATAGTTCATTTTGGAAACCTTTTCAATTAGTTCTTTTTTTCCCACAAGACAGCCAATTCCCACAGGTCCCAAAAGTTTAAATGTAGAAAAGGCTGATAGATCTGCTCCAATTTCTACTCCTATATTGGGTAATTTCATGACAGCATAATTGTCATCTACAAGAACAACCATATCTTTTCTGATGTCTTTAATTTTCTGTATAACCTCTGAAAGAATATAGGAATCATCAGGTTTTTGTCTAGTATGTTGCAATAAACAAAAATTAATTTCTTTATTTTTTAAAGTGTTTTCCAATCCTTCCAGATTATTAAAGTTGTATCTTACAATATTCAGTCCCATGCTTTCAATGTTTACTCGGGTTGTAGGGTAAATGGGGGCATCGTGAACTAAAATGCTGTCTTTAGCCCTAAGGGAAGATAAAAGCCCCCACCTTAATGCCTGTGTTCCTGCACCTCTAGTTAGCATACAGGCTTCGGAATTAAAAAACTTTGCTATTATTTTTTCTATTTTATTGGTACGTATAGGCTTATTTTCGGAAATCGATACTCCTAAATCTCCCAGTTCAAGAAATTGGTTCCCTTCAAGATTTTCAGTGATTATGTCTACCAGCCGGAACTGCTTTTCTTGAGCTTCCTCCAGCGAAATAGAAGCTAATGGGTATGTTTTCATATATTTCTCCTAATTTTCAATGTCTTATGGGCTATCCTGCCTTTAGTCAGATATAAGCCTTATAGGGAAGACAGTTTTGGTTTTATTTGTTTCCAAAAAAGTTACGGGGATTTTCCAGAAGCATTTTTTCAATTGAAGTTTCCTTTAGCCCCTTTTCTCTTAATAACGGGATAAACTTTTCAAAGATATAGCTGTATCCGATCCCCTTGTTATATTTCATATTGGATTTTCTGGTTATATCCAGTGAAAGAAAGACTTTATCAATCATTCCTCTGTCTTCTATTTCTTTTAACATTTCTCCTCTTGTTTCATCAGGCATATAGTTGTTTTTCCCTATGGTGTCAAATTCCACATATACACCATTATCTAAAATTTCCATTATATATTGTGTATTTCCACTCAAATCTACATGTCCTATTACAATTTTTTCCATATTTAGGCCATACCTTTTAAAAAGTCTGACCTGTTCAAGTCCCATAGTACCAAGTGTTGTATGGGTAGTTATGGGTACCCCTGTTTCCAGGTGAGCAAGTATTGCGGCTTTAAATACCTTGTATTCCTCATCAGTTATAATGTCCTTGCTGGATCCAATTTCCCCTATAATACTTGCTTTTAAGGAACTTCCATCTATTCCCTCCGTTATATCCTTTATCATTATTTCTGCCAGTTCCCTTTCTGATTTTTCGTATACATAGGGGGGATAGAAGGGCTCTTTATAAAATCCTGTGGCACACACAATATTAATACCTGATTTATTGGCGACTTCCTGAATATATTCTATATCTCTTCCCATTCCGATATTTGTTACTTCTACGATGTTTCTAACGCCATTTTTATAAAGCTCCTTAAATTCCTTAATAGTTTCCTCTTTACAGTCCAGTCGGCAGTCATCCAGTTTTTTTATTCCTGACAGGTCAATGAATACATGTTCATGCATCAGGGTATATCCATCCTTTAATATCATATTGTTCCTCCAGTATTTTATATTTAGTGTATTAATTCTATTTTGCAACTACCGGTGCAAATAGTCCTAACATGTAAAGTATATTTAAGGTTATCCCGAAAGCAATGGTAGCTACAGGTCCTACAGCCATATCCACAAGGGGTTTTTTAGAAGTCTTATTTATAAGGTAGAAACCTGTTACAAATAGGAATCCCAGTCCATTTCCTCCTGCCATTTCATTGGAAGCCAGCATACCTCCCACAAGAAGTGCAACTTCCAGTACCTTTGTCATAGTTGTCCTTATCTGATCTCCACATGCCTTTACACCGGGAAACTTATCAAGACCTTTAGCTATAAGTTCCAGAAGATATATTTCGGCTGCAACTGCAGCAGCCCCTACCACAAAGGCAAGAATTGGATTTTTTAAGAATATTCCTATCGCAAATACGATGGTCATTCCAGTTGGACCGTATACTCCTGTAGTTATAGCGGTTGTAGCAATCAATGGAATAAAACCTATTGTCCTTGCTATTGCCACAAGACCTGCTTCAAAGCTTTTGGCATCTCCCCCTTCAGCCATTATCTTTAATGATATCGGATCCCCTGCAACCAGTCTCATTCCTGAAGCAGCAGCGACAAGGCCACCCATTACGGCAAGGGGGATTATATTTTTTTTAACCCTTGCCACCCGTGTGGAAAATAGTCCTATAAGCATTTCATTGGAATTTGTCCTTTCTGTCTTTTTATCTTTTATGGCGTATATTAGCATAAGAACCACTGATACAAGAAGTGCCATACCGTCAGGGTTTAAAGTAATGGTAACGTTTTCGGCAACAGGTATTTTTCCAAATACAGTAACTATTTGCCTTATAATAAGAGTCAGTATCATGACAAAGGCACCATTCATGGCTCCATACTGATAGGCTACAACAAGTGCAGGAAATACTGAAAATCCTACTATAATTGGAGCTCCCACCTTTCCAAGACTAGGTAAAAAGTCTATCGGAAGTTTTGCAAACAGATCAACTATAGCTTGAAGCCCAAAAACCAGTCCGATTCCGTATAATGTTCCTATTGTCCCCGATAGGGCAAGTCCCTTTTTCCCCTTTGGGGCAGAAATTCCTATTATATCAGTACCAAGTAGAATACTATGGATAAGTATGATACTGGAACCTATGGAAAATGGTATTCCAAAACCTATAACAAGTCCAAAGGACAAGGCAAAGCTTGTGGCGGCAAGAGCCTTTTTATCCATTCTTCCTTCTAAAAATTCAGGCACCATGGGCCTTAATCCGTCATTAAAGACAGCAACTCCTAAATTTGCAAGTATTGCAGCAAAACCGCTAACCAGTCCGCTAATAATAAATTTTTCCATAAACTACCTCCTGTTTATATAGTAATCATATTATTATATGTGAAATAGTATACTTTAAAATGCCTTATTACTGTTTCACATATATTTTTAGTTGAATTTATAAATATTTTCTAACAGTTTTTATGATCTCTTTCGCTGCCTGAGGGGTAAATCCGAAAGCAATCTTTCCTTTTTTTACTTCTTGGGCTATGACTTCTTCTGGCATTATATTTCCAGGCATAGCAAGTGTAGCACATTTATCTGCTCCAAGAATGGCAATGGCCATGGCAAGTGCCCCACCTCCCCCTGTATTACAGGCCCCAAAGTAATAATCAGCAAGACCCGCCTTCATATCCATCGCAGCATCCACATCACTTTTTATGACAACTTCGGCATCTTCAAAATATTCCTTTACCAGTTTTGCAACATTTTCCTTGTCAATTTGTCCTCCTATAACTATCTTCATCTTTTCTCCCTTCCTAATCTAATTATTATTCCCATCTTTTGTAAAAACCTACAATCCTAATAAATAAAGTCTTTTTCCATTAATATTCTTCAGTTCCCTTAAAAAATACATATTTTTACAAACATCTATAATTGAATCATTATTCATTTAGATTTTTTATCATTGAAAGAATATGTATCAGAACATACTTTTCTTCATTTTCCGGTAGAGCCGGTATAAGAAACTCCCTTTGAAGGCTATCGTATATTTCCTCTGCCTTTCCTAGATTTTCAGAAGTCAGAAACTCTTCATAGACAGATTCATCTATTCCGGTTATAGATTCACAATCCCTTACTCTTTTTAGTGCCATAGCCATATGGGTAACAAACATGGCTCCTGTTTCCTCTGTCAATGAAATTCCCCATTTCTCCCTTAAAAAATGTAGTATCTTTTCTATTTTCTTCTGAATTTTATCATCAATCACCTCAGAATTTTTCAGTATATCCAGCCTTAATTTTAACTTTTCCATAATTTTCTAGCCTTTCCTCTATTCTTTTCGTACTATATTTATACCTTGATTTTCCCCTTTGTCAACAGTATAAAATAAAATCAGGGATAGCTATAATGCTATCCCTAAGTGATTATTAAACAGAATAAGACTTTTTATAAAGCCTTTATTTTAGATTATACCTATTTTTTTGGATTGTAGTCTAGAAATATTTTTATACTTTTTTGTAGCATATCCATTAGTACAGGTTCCTGAGTAGTCTTTATCAGTAGGGAAATCCCCTGTTTCCAGTTTGTAATTATTTCCTTTATGTCGAGGTTTACACTTGAAATGGCAGTAAAGAGGAGGTCGATAAATTCCTTTCTTTCCTCAACGGAAATACTGTTTAGCCATAACTTTACACTCTTTTTTAGGAGTTGGCTGTCCTTTGAAATGCTATTTACATATACAAAGTCAGTTCTGTCAATGTTCCATGTATAGATATCGTGTTGCATTATGGATTTTTCACTACTTGAAACAACAAAGGGCTCCTCCCGTCTTTCCAAAAGAAGACCCACTACGGCATCCTGTGGAATATATGTTTCTATTCTGTCCAGAATTTCTTCATATCCCGAGTGATTTATAATCTCATCATTAAAGCCCGGACCGTCAAAATTGTAAACCTTTTTTATCCTCCCCTTATATGCTTCATCAATAAAGACGGAGGAATAAATGGCGAGGTTTCCTCCTTTGGAGTGTCCTGCAATAATAATATCTGAATCATCCTCTTCCATTATTTTTTTCAGATATTGTATAGATTCCAGCTGGGCAGGAATATGATCTTGGAAGCTCATGTTAAAGTCCTCCTTCCATCCTACAACGGTTCTATCAGTTCCTCTAAAGAGAACGATTTTTGTATTTTTATCTATTCTGACAACAACAGCACTAAACTGCTTTTCAATTTTAAGGTCAATATTATTTACATAGGCAGAAAGTTTGAGATTGTTAAATCTAGTTGATTTTAGTAGTATCTCGGCAAGTTCTATATCCTCCTTCATAATGACCTTTTTCAAATTTTTCTTTGATGCCAGAAATTTTTCCAAAAGATTTTTTAAAATCCCGTCCCCCTCCAATATACCGTCAAAGGGGATGTAAACCATCCTGGATAGTATGAGGGCATCTATTTTATTAAACTTATTATGGGAAAAACTTATATCCCCACGCCATTTTAAATATTCAAATATCATATAATCACCTCTGTTAATATTCTGTTGTTATATCTCTATAATATCATATTTAAGGAAATAAAGTAATAACTATTCAGATTTATAGGAAAGAATATTAAAATAATATATGCTAAAATGTGATATAATAATATAAGTATTAGGGGATAAGAAGTGAAAATTATAAAAATTATATCATAGGAAAAAGCTGTAAAACAGATATAAGGGAGATAAAATATGAAGGCAGTTATATTTTTAAACGGAGAATATGACTATAAAAGGGAGTTTGTAAATGGTATTGTAAATAAGGGGGATGTGGTGTTTTGTGGAGATGGAGGGGCAAATTATGCCTATATTTATGGAATAAAAGTCGATTATGTAATAGGGGATCTTGATTCCATAAATCCTATCGTCTATGACTATTACAAAATAAAGGGGTCAAAAGTAGAAAAACATAATCCGGAAAAGGATTATACAGATTTTGAGCTTATCCTCCATAGGATAAAAGAATACCAGGAGGAAAGAGGAATAATCTTTGAAGATGTATATATACTGGGAGGTCTTGGAAAACGTCTAGATATGACCTTAAATAATCTGCATCTTCTCGAGGAATATAAAAATATGACTTTCTTTTCATGTGATGAAGAGGTATTTTACAGGGAAAGTACTTTTACATTAAAGGGGAAAAAGGGACAGGAATTTTCAATAATACCTGTTAGTGATTCAGTGGAGGGGCTTACCTTAAGGGGATTTAAGTATAGTCTTTATGCTGCCGACATAGAAAGAAAAAGTTCAAAACTTGTAAGTAATATTATAGTTTCTGATGAATGCAGCATTGATTTTATAAGAGGGAAAATTATAGTTATTTTACGAAAAAAGATTTAATAAAATTACATTTTAAGATATAATAGAGAAAACAATATAATAGGGGAAGCTATGAAAAAATTTAAAATAGAAAAGGAATACCAAAGGATGAAAATATCCCAGTATTTAAGGGAAGTACAAAAATATTCTGGAAGAAGTCTGCGGAATGTGGAAGTGTTTTTAAACGGGAAACAGGTGAGAACAACGAAAAAGCTTCCTTCAGGTGGGATACTGAAAGTCGTCGAAAAAAAGAAGGGGACGGAACTCGAACCCATAGACCTTGATCTTGAAATAGCCTATGAGGATGAAGATATACTGGTGGTAAATAAAAAGCCTTTTCTTTTAACTCACCCTACCCAGAAAAAGGCAGAATATACACTTGCAAATGGAGTTGTCTATTATTTTCTTGAAAAATATGGGGAAAAGAGGGTGCCGAGATTTTATAACAGGCTTGATATGAATACATCAGGGCTAATAATAATAGCAAAGAATAGCTACACTCAGGCATTTCTTCAAAATATTTCTACCTTTGAGAAGAAATATCTGGCAATCGTGGAAGGAATTGTAGAAGTGGAGGATGAAATCATAATAGAAAAGCCAATTTATAAGGATGGAGAACTCCTCCAGCGTATAATAGATGAAAGGGGACAGTATGCCAAGACGGCAGTAAAGGTTGTAAAGAGATATCCTGAAAAAAATGTAACCTTAGTGGAATGTCAGCTTTTTACGGGAAGAACCCATCAAATAAGGGTACATTTGCAATCCATAGGGCATCCAATTATAGGAGATGATCTGTATGGTAACGGTGTAGATAAGGAAAAGGGGATAGAAAGGCAGTTCCTCCATGCCTATAAGGTGAAGTTTATACAGCCTTCAAAAAATGAGGAAATTCAAGTGGAAATTCCAATTTTTAAGGATATGGAAGATTTCCTTGAAAAGGCTATAGAAGATAAGGAAAGTAAATAAGGAATATTAGAAATAGAGGATAAAGTGACAGCATTCTAGAAAGGGAAGGAAGGCGTTATGAAATATATCTATAGTTTAATAGACAAAGACAAACTGAAAAAAAAGGCAAACTTAAAAGATGATGAAAAGAATATTGTAAAAAAATGGGAATTTTACAATATAGATAAAAATAAAGAAAAAAAGGACAAGTCTAAAATAAATGGGACAGAAGTTTTCTGGAATTTAGGAAAAAAGGCAGAAAATCTAAAGGAACTTTATGAACAGGGATTTAATGTTCCCGATTTTTCAGTAGTTACCGACACCTATTTTAAGGAGGTTATCCTAAAGGATATAAGGGACTATTTTGAGAAAAAAGGGGAATATGGGGAAATTTCTGACTGGAACAGCATTTTTTATAATGAAGGACATAAGGAAAAGAAAATAACAGAGACTATAATGGAACTCATAGAGGAAAAAAAGTTACAGGAGGATTTTTTGACAGAACTGGGGGAGGTAGTAGAGGAGGGGAAATACTATGCAGTAAGGTCATCTTCCATTGAAGAGGATAGCAAAGCCTTTTCCTTTGCCGGTCAGTTTGAAACTTTCCTTTATGTAAAAAAGGAAGAAATGGAGGAGAAAATAAAAAAAATATGGAATTCATCTTTTTCTCCTCATATAATGGAATACAGGAAAAAAGGCAAAATAAATAATGAAATAAATGTTCCTGCGGTCATTATACAGGAAATGGTAAATCCGGAAAAGGCAGGGGTGGCATTTAGTGTAAATCCCATAAATGGAAATAGTGATGAAATGGTAATTTCAGGGGTATTTGGACTAGGAACCGGGATAGTTGACGGAGATGAGGACGGAGACCTCTACATATATAGTAAGTCCACCGGGAAAGTGAATAAGGAAATAAAAACAAAGAATATACGGCAGGTTATGGATTTTGAAGCCAAGAAAATAAAGAGGGAAGTCATAAATACAGAAGAGGAAGTACTGACTGGTGAAGAACTTTCTAAACTGGCAGAAAGTATAATGGATATAGAAAAATACTATAAAAGTCCTCAAGATATGGAATGGGCGTTTGAAGGGGGAAAACTATATATTCTCCAGTCAAGACCTATAACAACACTGGAAAAATCAGGGGAAGAAAAGGATTTAAACGAAACAAACACAATAATATGGGACAATAGTAATATAGTGGAAAGCTATCCGGAAATTACGTTGCCTCTAACCTTTAGCTTTATAAAGGGGGCATATTCCTCAGTATATAAACAATTTTCTAAGGTAGTAGGGGTTCCTGAAAAGGTTATGTTATCCTATCAGCCCATATATGACAACATGCTGGGTCTCCTGAAGGGAAGGGTTTACTACAATCTTCTCAACTGGTATAAGCTTCTTCTTCTGTTTCCAAATGCAAAAAATAACAGTAAGTTTATGGAACAGATGATGGGAGTAAAAAAGGAACTTTCCCAGGAAGCTCTAAAGGAAAATATAATAGAGGCAGAAGGAACCATGAGTCTTTTTGAAAAGGTAAGGGGAAAACTTGAAAAAATAAGGGCAGGAACTTCTCTTTTCATAAATATGTTTTTCATTGAGGGAAAGGCTAAAAAGTTTTATGCTCTCATAAATGAAAACCTTTACAATAAAAAATATAATTTAAAAAAGATGGATATTGTAGAGCTGAAAAAATATTACACATATCTTGAAAATAAATTTTTAAATAAATGGGACATCCCTATAATAAATGATTTTCTCGTAATGATATGGTTCGGGATATCAAAAAAGCTGACAGAAAAATATGTGGGAGAAAATCCAGAGGAAGTTCACAATATACTTATAGCCCAAAAGGGAGAGGATATGGTAAGTGTTGAGCCTTCAAAATATATGGAAAAGTTAGGAAATATAATAAGAAGCAGTCCATACCTTCAAAAGGAAATAGAGGATATAATAGGATCAGAGGGGACATTATCAGAAAATCTGAAGAAAAAAGCTGATTTGGAAAAAATAACTACAAATGAAGAATTTAATAGAATTTTTACAGAATATATGGAAAAGTTCGGAGACAGAACGGTCCATGAACTAAAGCTGGAGTCCTTTACTTTACGGGAAAATCCGCTATTTTTCCTGAAAATGGCATATTCTATATCCAGAAGCAGTATGGAGAAGGTTCATATGGAAAGGGATATATCCCGGGAACAGGAAAAAATATTTGAAGGACTTAAAATAGGAGGGCTTAGAAAATATATTTTAAAAAAATCCATAAACTATGCCAAAAAGTTTATAAAACTAAGAGAAAACCTTCGTTATGAGCGGACAAAGGTATTTGGAATGGTTAGGAATATAATGAAGGAAATGGCAGTTCATTTGAAAAAGGCAGATATTATAACAGATGAGAGGGATATATTTTACTTGACTTTATGGGAAGTTTTTGGGGTAATAGATGGAGTAACGGTGGATACTGATTTGAGGGAAATTGTCCGTTTAAGGAAAAAACAGTATGAAAAATATGAAAATTCCCATGTCCTTCCCGACAGGTTTCTCACACGGGGATTTTTAGGAGAAGACTTCTATTATGAAGATCTCACCGTCAGAAATTATGGAGAGGAGAATAAACTTACGGAAGGAAAACTGAAGGGCACGGGATGTAGTAAAGGTATAGTAAAGGGTAAGGTAAGGGTAGTCCTAAACCCAATGAATACACAGATAGAGGAGGGGGATATAGTAGTTACGAAATCCACTGATCCCAGCTGGGTTATGGTGTTTCCTCTAATTTCTGGGCTTATTGTGGAAAAGGGGAGTCTTTTATCCCATAGTGCCATTATTTCAAGGGAGATGAATATTCCCGCAATAGTGGGAGTAACAGGGGCGACTAGCCTTTTAAAAACAGGGGACTATATCCAGTTTGATGGAAGTACAGGGGTTATAAGGAAAATAAATAGTTGAAAGGATTGAGACTTGAAAAGTGAAGTTAAGGAAAATAATGTAGATTTTTCATTAATAAGATATTCCCAGTGCTGGGAGGATACGGAAGTACTCTTATCAGGGCTGGATATAAGGGAGGGGGATATATGTTTAGGAATTGCATCTGCCGGTGACAATGTTTTTTCGATGCTTACAAAAAGTCCTGAGAAGATTATAGCCATAGACATAAGTTTTCCTCAGCTTGCTCTTGTAAAGCTTAAAATAGAAGGAATAAAGCAGTTCTCCCATGAAGAAATGCTGTTTTTTGTGGGAGTAACTAATGGCAATCCTGAAAGAAGGCTGGAAATGTATGAAGGACTTAGGGGGGAGCTTCCTAATAAAATAAAAGAGTACTGGGACTTTAATAGGGATGCGATTAGGATAGGAATAAACCATATGGGGAAATTTGAAAAGTTCTTTAAAATTTTTAGAAATCGAATTCTTCCTATGGTTCATCCAAAGAAGAGGATAGACAAGCTCCTGGAAAATAAGTCTTTGCCTGAAAGACAGGAGTTTTATAATAGGAAATGGTGTAATCTTAGGTGGAAATTGATGTTTAAGCTGTTTTTTTCAAACTATGTGGTTGGAAGGCTTGGAAGGGACAAGGAATTTTTTAGATATGCACAGGGGGATATTTCAAAGGTAATGATAAAAAGATCCGAATATGCCCTATGCCATTTAAATCCTTACGAAAATCCATATATATCATATATACTGAAGGGGAACTATTCTCCTGATTGTCTTCCTTACTTTTTAAGAAAGGAAAACTACAGTATAATGAAGGAGAATATAGGCAAAATAGAAGTTGTTGAAGAATCTCTCGAGGAGTACCTTAATAGAACAGACCTTAAGATAGATAAATTTAACCTGAGTGATATCTTTGAATACATGTCCCAAGAAAATTACGAAAAACTCATGGATAAAATTTATAATGCGGCCAGTAGTAAAGGGAAAATTGCCTACTGGAACCTTATTGTTCCGAGAAACTCAGAAATAAAGAATTTTGGAAAGGGAAAGTTTGAAAGGCTCTCTTCCCTAGACAGTGTGCTGCATAGGCGAGATAAGACGTTTTTTTATACAGACTTCGTGGTAGAGAAGGTGATAAAGGATGACAATAGCTGAAATAATTAAGATGTTTCTTGTATCAGGGGGATTTTTACTTTTTTTCTTTTTTCTTAACAGGCTTGAAAAGAGTCGGAAATTTGATTCAGAAATAAACAGGAAAATACTTCATATCGGATCAGGAATAGGTGGAATAGCCCTGCCTTTTGTTTTTAAGGAAAAGTTGCCTGTAGTTATATTGGGGATATTTTTCCTTTTATTGCTGGCTGTCATAAGAAGATTGAAGCATAAGGCGACAGGTTTGAAGACTGTTATTGAAATGAAGAGAAGAAAAACCTTTGGGGATATATATTTTGTCACAAGTATACTGGGATTATGGATTGTGTCGGGGGAAGACAGGTTATTATATAGCCTTCCTCTTGTAATACTCATGTTTTCTGATGCCTTTGCTGCACTTATAGGGGAATTTTACAGTAAGTTCAAATTTGATACAGGATTTGGTACAAAATCAATAGAAGGATCTATAATCTTTCTTCTGACTACGTATTTCTTATGTAGTAATTATTTTCTTTTGTTCAGTAACATACGTAATGTGAATATTGTACTTTTATCCCTACTTTTGAGTATACTTACCATGATTTTGGAGATTATTTCATGGAATGGGCTGGATAATCTGTTTGTCCCATTTTTTGTATACCTTTTCCTGAAAAGGAACCTTTATATTTCCATAGAGGAGCTAAGATATAAATTTTGGGTAATAGTGGTGCTCTTTGTGGTAATTCTCCTAAACAGGAAAAAGACCACCCTTACAAGAACTGCACAGACAGCAAGCCTGTTTTTTATGTACCTTGTTACTACAATAGGGGGTATAAAATGGCTTGTTCCTCCCCTTATAATGTATCTGGGATATTATCACTTTACCCCGAAGGTGGAAGGTCAAATGAAGGATTCCTTAAAGGGGCTTCTTACAATAGCCTTTTCAACTTTCATATGGCTGGGAGCAAGCATAATATTCAGTAAGGAAAAACTGCTTATAGTTTATATATTTGCCTTTGCCCTCCACTTTTCCCTTATAAATCTCATAAGGTATAATGCCGTGTATTCCAACGGAAAAACCTTTATAATGAAATTTCTCTATATAAGTATGGGAAAGGGGATTGCATTTTTTTTCTTTAATTACTTCCTATTTTCAGAGCTTTTTCATATACCTATGATTATTGGAAGTATTGCACTTCTAGGGTTGGGATTGCTGTTTTATGAGTTGGCTTTGACAATATTATACTGGATTGGATATAGGGAGAAGCTTTTGGGGGAGAAAAAGGTATTTATTTCATCTGGGGTAGTGTTTGCATTTAGTACCTGCTTATGGCTGATGGGGCTATTTTATTAGATGTCAGATGAAGGATAGTCTATTAAAGAAAAGTTTGTATAAAAAAATAATAGACACTTGGAAAATGGAAGAGAATCAAAAAATATCAATGAGGAAAGACTTTATTTGTTAGAATTATTTATTTTTACAGAAAACAATAGAAAGTAAGTATAGTAGGGAAACCGGAATTGGAGAATAGGGATATGAGGAAAGTTAATATAACAAGATACAGACTTGAAAACTGTGGAAAAGATAATACAGGGAAAGATATTAAAGAAAGTTTATATAGAGAATCTAAAATAAAGAAAAAAAATGAAGAAAAAGAAAGATATATACGGGAAATAAACCCGTCAATAGAAGAGCTGGAAAAAATGGAAATAGAAAAACCATCGGAAATAGTAGTTATCCATAATGGGGACGGAGTTTTAATAGGAAAAGTCAGCCTTTGGCATAGAAGACCAGATTATGAAGGGAAAAAGACATCTTATATAGGAAATATATCTATTAAGGCTATGGCAGAAACTGAAAAAGAAATATTTGAAGAAATATTTAATACATTGAGGAAAGAAGGGGTAAAACTACTTATAGGGCCTTTAAACGGGACCACATGGAATAGTTATAGATATGTTGTAGAAAGAGGTGAAAGACCTTCCTTCCTGTTGGAACCCCGAAATGAAAATAATGATGTTACATTATTAGAGAATGTGGGTTTTAGGCCTTTTTCCTATTATTTTTCTTCGATAATGGGAAATATGGAAAAGTATTCTCTCATAAGAGAAAAGAGGGAAAAGGCGGAAAAAATACTGGAAAGGAAGTTAAATCGAAAAAAGGGAGAAGTATCGACCGCTTGTCTGGAAAATAGGAAGATTGAAATGGAAGATATGGAGACATCTTTTGAAATACGGACAGCTGAAGGAAAAAACTTGGAAGAACTTTTAGTGGAGGTGTACAATCTTACAAGGGAATCCTTTAAAAATAACTTTTTATACACAGATATGGAAAGAGAAAATTTTCTGAAAATGTACATGGGATATAAGGATAAGCTCGTAAGAAGGTATTTTAAGCTTCTGTATGTGGGAAACAAGCTTGTGGGATATCTTTTCGGTATACCGGATTATTTGGAACTTACTTACAAACCTTCGGTGGAAACGGTAATATTAAAGACAATAGGGGTGGCACCGGAATATTTTAACAGGGGAATAGGGGCTATTCTTATTGATGAATTTGTAAGGGATGCAAAAAATGACGGATATAAAAATGTAATTTTTGCCCTAATGCATGAAAAAAATGTATCTAAAAATATAGGGCTTCAACTTGGAAAGCCCTTCAGAAAATATGCACTGTTTAAAAGGGAACTTTAGAAAGAGGTAAATTTTAAGGAAGGGAGATATGACCTTGACAATAGCAGATAAACTTAAGGAGCTTAAATTAAAACATCCTGACAAGACAGCCCTTGTGGATCTAAAAGATGGAAAAAGGATAACATTTCTCCAGATGGAAGAGGAATCCTACAAGGTAATGTCCTACTTAAGAAGTCATGGTTTTGAAAAGGGGGACAGGATAGTGATATTCATCCCCATAGGACTTGAATTTTATATTATATTGACGGCTCTTTTTAAGATGGGGCTTCAGGCGGTATTTATAGATCCGTATGCAGGGATATCCCATATAAATAGATGTTCAGAGATGATATCCCCTAAAGGTATTATAGGAGACTGGAAAATACTGTTTTTAGGAAGTATATTGAAAGAAATAAGAAAAATTCCTTTAAAAATAAACTATTGGAATATATTTTCAGAAGAAGGGGTATCTGAAAATTATACTGAAACTGATACAAATAATATAACTGAAGATACCCCTGCCCTCATAAGCTTTACAAGTGGAAGTACAGGATTTCCCAAGGTTATAATGAGGACACATGGATTTTTGCTGGGGCAGCACAATGTTCTTGAAAAAAATTTGAAATTTAGAGAAAATACAGGGGTGTACTCGTCATTTCCCATGTTTCTGCTGTCACATATGGCAGGAGGATATACGACAATTATTCCTAATATTAACTTTAGGAAGCCGGCAAGGACAAGTGGAAAAGCCGTACTGGAGCAGTTAAGGGAAAGTAATGGGGAAAATATAATACTCCCCCCTTCAATTTTGGAAAATTTAGTAGACTATATGCAGGAAAACAAGATAAAAATGGAAGGGCTTGAAACAATATATACAGGAGGAGCTCCTGTATTTCCCAAATTAATGGACTCTCTTTCTGAAATTTTTCCTGGCTGTAAAGTAAGGGCATTATACGGAGCTTCAGAAGCAGAGCCTATATCCCTTTTAAATTATGAGGACATCACTTGTAGCAAAAGAGAAAAAATGAAAGAGGGAAAGGGCCTTCTTGTGGGAAAGGTGGTAGATGAGGTTTCCCTTATGATACATAAAGAGACAGGGGAGATATTTGTAAAGGGGGAAAATGTTCTAAAAGGGTATTTTAAGATAGATGATCAAGAGAAAGATATCGAAAAGACAGACAGTGAAAAATGGCACAATACAGGAGATACAGGATATATAGACAATGAAGGTCAACTGTTTTTACTAGGTCGGTTAAAGGGTATAAAAAGCATAAAGGGAAAGACATATTACCCTTTTTCTATAGAGACAGCATTTTCCTTTTGTAAAGGAATTAAAAAATCTGCCCTTGCTGTCAAGAATGACAGGCTTTATCTTATTGCTGAAAAGGATAGGAGCTTTACCGGGAAGATGGAGGAAGATATGGAAATAGCAAAATTAAAGGAAAAGTTTGGCATATTTAAAATTATTGAAAAGAAAATACCTGTGGATAAAAGGCATAATAGTAAGGTTGACTACAGGAAACTGGAAAAACTTATGGAAAAATATTAGAAACAGGGTTTCTAGTCAGGAGTGAAAAATGAAGATAGTAGATAACAGCACTTTAATTAAAAAAATTAAAAATTTTAAAGTATATACAGATGAAAGATTTCCAGTAGTAAAAAATTCTATTTTTGTATTAATTTTTGTTTTTTCAGCCTATATTTTTTCAGGACTGGTATTTACAGGCGGACTTGCCGGAATGGAAATTCCCCTAGTAAAGGGCTATACCGTGGCAGGGATATTTATAGTTGTATTTCTTATTTTCTTTCAGCTTAGGATATCAGATGAGTTTAAGGATTATGAGGAAGATCTGAAATATCGTTCCTACAGGCCTGTCCAGAGGGGAGTAATCTCTTTAGAGGAATTAAGGAATATAGGTATAGTGACGGTAATTATACAACTGACACTGTCCTTTATTATTAACTTTAAGATGATATTCCTTTTAGTGGCTGTATGGATATATATGTTTCTCATGGCGAAGGAATTTTTTGTAAAGGAATGGCTAAAATCGAGGATAGTGCTATATGCATTATCACATGTGGTAATAATGGTACTAATAGCCTTCATTCCGGTTTACGGTATGTTGAATGATTTTAATAAAAGCAGTATCCTAGTTTCACATGGAAATGGGAATCCTTCAATATTTTTTGAATGGAAATTATGGAGTTTCTATCTTATTTCCTATTTAAATGGGATAGTACTTGAAATAGGGAGGAAGACACGGAGGGAAGATGAAGAAGAATTTGGAGTGGAGACTTACAGTAAGATGTGGGGAAAGAAAAAGGCATCCTATATTTTAAGCGGGCTTTATATTGCAGAATATATTCTTATTTTAAGTGGACTTTTCCAGTTGCTGGATAAGGATATGTTTTTTATATCATTGTCAATACTGACTTTAATACTGTCAATTACTGTATACTTTACAGTTACATTTTTTAAAAGGAACCTGTCAGGAAAGATAGTGGAAACTTTTTCAGGAATATGGATTATAAATTCTTATATAATGTTCGGAATATTTCAGTATATTATTTTCCTTATATATTGAAA
>JBGXYD010000059.1:0-12300 GCA_041815005.1 Leptotrichia sp.
CTGTCAATCCTTGCTTTTATATTAACAGGACTGGGAACGAGTATGACAATTGAAGGGGCAGTAGGAATAAGCAGCTTTAATGCATTAAATTATAATCTGTCAGAAGTATTCAAAATAAAGGAAATAACAGGAATTGATTATAGGATTGTTTAATCTTAAATTAATTATAGAAATGTTGAAAAAAAAATAAAAATCTGTTATTATATCTAAGAATTGAGATAACAGATTGGAGATGGGAAATATGAAAAAATTGTTTATCAGTTCCCTTAAACAGGGTAGAAATATTTATATTATAAGGAATAGCGGTATTATTTATTAATATCTGTTATTCCTTTTTTCTTATTTTAAAAGTTGAAAAATCTATTATGGAGGTAGGAAATGAAAGACATTATTTCTATGAACGACATGAAAAAGGAAGAAATTCTAGAAATTTTAGAAATGGCTGAAAAGATTGATAAGACGCCTGAAGGGGAAAAGCTGAAATTTCTTGAAGGGAAAATAGTATCCACATTGTTTTTTGAACCAAGTACAAGGACTAAGATGTCCTTTGAATCAGCTGCCCAAAGATTGGGGGCACAGATTTTGCAACTACCACCACTGGAGCAATCTTCCATAAAGAAGGGGGAATCTTTTTCAGACACAATAAAAATGGTGGAAGGATATTCCGATATTATTGTGGTGAGGCACCCACATGACGGTTCGGCAAGGCTTGCATCAGTAACTTCTAAAAAGCCTGTATTAAACGGAGGAGACGGATCAAACCAGCATCCTAGCCAGACATTGCTTGATTTGTATACCATAAGGGAAGAAAAAGGGCATCTTGAGAATCTTTCCATAGCATTTGTCGGGGATCTGAAGTATGGAAGAACAGTCCATTCCCTTGTTACTGCTATGATACACTTTAATCCTGTAATATATTTTGTAGCCCCATCAATATTACAAATGCCTGACTATCTTCTGGACGAGCTGGATAAAAACAAAATAAAATATGAGGTATTGGAAGATTTTCGAGAATGTCTTGACAAAATAGATGTGTTTTATATGACAAGGATTCAGAAGGAGAGATTTCCTGATATAGAGGACTATGAAAAGGTAAAGGGGATATATGTCATAAATAGGGATAATATTTTGGGAAAATGCAAAGAGGATATGATTATACTTCATCCGCTTCCTAGAGTAGATGAAATATCTATAGATCTTGACAATACAAAACATGCCCTATATTTTAAGCAGGCTATGAACGGGATTCCTGTACGACAGGCAATGATGATGAAGGTGTTAAAGCCTGAATTCTTCAATAAAAAATAATAAGAAAAAAGGATACAAAGTATTGTTATTATTATAAAAGGATGAAAATAATGAAAGGATGTGGAAGAAATATGAAAGAAAAGGTTAGGGAGCTCCAGATAACAGCATTGAAGAATGGGATAGTTATAGATCATATACCGTCTGAAAAGATTTTTACTATAGTAGAACTTTTAAACTTAAAAGGATACAAAGAAGTGGTAACTGTAGCGGCAAACTTGAAAAGCAGCTCTCTTGGAAAAAAGGGGATAATAAAGATAGAAGATAAGACACTGGAGGAGGATGAGCTTGGTAAAATAGCCCTTCTCACTCATGATGTAACTATAAATATTATTGAAAACTATAAGGTGGTAAAAAAAATAAAACTTGCAATACCAAATGAAATAAAGGGACTTATGAAATGTAGCAATACTAAATGTATTACAAATCATGAAAATATAGAGACAAAGTTTATAAAACAAAGTGACGGGGAAAGCCAAATAAAATATAAATGCTTTTATTGTGAAAGGGTAATTCCTGAAGAAGAAATAGAGCTTAATACATTATAGGAAGTAAGGCTCAAACCTGAAAACCAAAGAAAAAAGAAAATATTTCAAATAATTAATATAGGAGAGTTTCGTACTGAAAAGGAAAGACCTATGGGAAAAGGCTTGTAATGAAAGATTAAAGGACCTGCCTTGATTAAGGAAAACTGTTTGGAGGAGGAATGTAAATTGAAGGATATAATACAGGGGAATAAACAGCCGGAAAATATAAAAAAAGAGGCTAAGGACAGGCTGATAGTGGCATTAGATTATAACAATATGGAAGATGCCATAAAACTGGTAGAAGGTCTGGGAGATAATGTATCCATATATAAGGTGGGTCTAGAAAGTTATCTTGGAACAGAGGGGAAGCTTATTGATTTTCTTCATGAAAAGGGAAAAAAGGTATTTCTTGATTTGAAATTTCATGATATAACAAATACCGTAAAGAAGGCATGTGAAAATGCCATAAAAAAAAATGTATTCATGTTTAATATCCATTGTTCAAATGGAAAAAAGACAATGTCGGAGGTGGCAGCATTATTGAAGGAATATAAATCCGAAAGTCTTCTTATAGGGGTTACTGTATTGACAAATTTGGAGCAGGGGGATATAGATGAAATATTTAAAAGTAACTTGAATCTGGAGAAGTTAGTATTAAATATGGCTACTTGCGGAAAGGAAAGTGGGCTGTCCGGAGTGGTATGTTCCCCGCTTGAATCAGGGATAATAAAGGAAAAACTGGGAAGGGACTTTGTGACTGTATGTCCTGGTGTAAGACCTAAGTTTACCTTGGATGATAAGGGAAAAAGCAATGATGACCAAAATAGGATAACTACTCCTTATGATGCCATTAAAAGGGGAGTGGACTTTATAGTAATAGGAAGGCCTGTAACAAACTCAGATGATCCTATGAAAGCAGTAAGACTTATACTTTCAGAAATATCAGAAGCATTATAGGAATATGGAGGTATACCTATGATATATTTAAAAAATGGAAGAAATGTAAAGGGGGAACGGCTGGAAATTCTGATAAAGGGGGAGCTGATAGAAAAAGTCATTGTCAATTCTGAAAAAAGTATTGAAAATACTGAAATCGTAAGAGTGGTAGATCTAAAAGGGAAAACATTGATGCCTGGAGTAATAGATGTGCATACCCATATGCGTGATCCTGGAATTACTATAAAGGAAGATTTTTATACAGGAAGCAGAGCCTGTGCCAAAGGAGGTATAACGACCTTTTATGATATGCCGAATACAATACCTTCCACCACCACATTAAAGGCTCTTAAAGAAAAAAAGGAATTGGCAAAAGAAAAATCAATAGTGAATTTTGGAATTCATTTTGGAGGAAGTAAGAACAACAACACAGGAGAAATAAAAAAAGTTCTGGAGGAAAGGGAAGCAAATACAGTAAAGATATTTATGAATGTAACCACAGGAGAAATGCTTATAGAAGATGAGGAAATATTGAAGAGTATATTTGAAAATTCGACTCTTGTACTTGTACATGCTGAAAATGAAATGATAGATAAGGCAATAGGGCTGAATAGAGATTATGGAAAGGGACTGTATATATGTCATATTCCCTCAAAGGAAGAACTGGAAAAGGTGATAAAAGCTAAAAGGGATGAGAATATAAATAACGAAAGCCATCCTATATATGCTGAAGTTACCCCACACCATCTCTTTCTTAATGATGAAATAAGAGAAAGCAGCCACAGGAACAAGCTGCTTTTAAGAATGAAACCTGAACTTAGGAAAAAATTAGATAATGAATTTTTATGGCAAGCGATAAATCAAGGATATATAGATACAATAGGAACAGATCATGCTCCACATCTCATGGAGGAAAAGTTAGAGAAGGTAACCTTTGGAATGCCCGGAGTGGAAATAGCCCTTGCTCTTATGATTGATGCCTCATTAAAAGGACGGATAAGTCTTAAAAGGGTTCAGGAGCTTATGTGTGAAAACCCTGCAAAAATAATGAAAATAGTCAGGAGAGGAGAGCTAAAAGAGGGCTATTTTGCGGATATAATCGCCGTAGATCTTGAAAAGGAGTGGACTGTCGGAATTGATGACATAATAGAGTCTAAATGTGGCTGGACCCCTTATGAAGGATGGAAACTTAAAGGAAAAAATACCCTTACCATAGTAAATGGAAATATAGTATATGAAGAGGGTAAAATAAAGAAAAATGTACAAAAAGGAAAGGAAGTGGAATTTTATGGATAATATGACGCTTGAGGAAAAGATTGCAAAGGCATTATTTGAAGTGAAGGCTGTAAAAATAAATGTAAGCAATCCCTTTACATTTGCATCAGGGATTAAGAGTCCCATATATTGTGATAACAGATTTGTTTTAGGATTTCCTGCTGAAAGGGACCTTATAATAGAAGGATATGTGGATGCTATTGATAAGAATGTAGAAGTAATAGTGGGAGTTGCCACAGCAGGAATACCATGGGCTTCTTTTATTGCAGATAAAATGAAAAAACCGCTTGCCTACGTGAGAAATAAGCCAAAGGAACATGGAAGGGGAAGACAGATAGAAGGGGCAGAGGTAAAGGGGAAAAAGGTGGTAGTAATAGAGGATCTTGTAACTACAGGAAAAAGTAGCCTTGTGGCAGTAGAAGTACTTCAAAAGGAGGGGGTAGCTTCCCTTGAAGTAAAGGCTATATTTTCATATGGATTAAAAGAGGCAGAGGAAAATTATAGAAAATATAACTGTAGTATTAGTTCCCTATCAAATTTTGACATATTGATAGGGCTATTGACAAAAAATAGCTATTTGACAGAGGATGAGTCAAAGATTGCTCTTGAATGGAGTAAAAATCCACAGAAATGGGGGAAATAATAAAAGGGATTCAAAGGAAATAAAAAGTGAGAAATATTGAAAAAACTCACTTTTTCTGTTACAATAAATTAGGTGAAGATCAGGTAAGTGAAAGGATAAAAATGAAATTAAGTAAGATTAGTATGAACCTTTTCCTGTCAATCCTTGCTTTTATATTAACAGGACTGGGAACGAGTATGACAATTGAAGGGGCAGTAGGAATAAGCAGCTTTAATGCATTAAATTATAATCTGTCAGAAGTATTCAAAATAAAGGTAGGGACAATGACAATAATTCTAAATGTATTATTCTTGTCACTGTATGTATTAATGACTAAAGGGAAATTTATCCTGAAGTATCTCTTACAGGTACTGGCAGTATCCTCAATAGGGCTAGTCATAAACTTTTTTACATATAGTATATTCAGTAAGATAGAAATTGACTACTATCCAGCTTCCCTGATGCTTTTAGTGTCAGGAGTGGTTATAGGGGGAATATCGGTGGCCTTTATTGTCGCACTGGATACTATGAGCTTTCCTGTCGAGGCGTTCTGCCTGGAACTGGCTAATGTTAAAAGATGGCAGTTTTCAAAAGTTAGAAGAAGTGTGGATATTGTTTCGGTTACAATTTCTCTTCTTATAACTCTTATATTTTCCTATCCTCTTGTAGTAAGAGAAGGAACAATTATAAGTCTGCTGTTATTTTCAACAATAATAGGATATTTTCATAATATTTTTACAAAAATTGATTTCATACGGGAATTAAAAGTTTTTATTTGAAACACAAAGGGACTTCAAAAGACTGTGCTAAATTTAAATTATAATTATATTATAAATATTCTTAATGTGAATATTATATAAGAGTGTATAAGGGAGGTTTACATAAAATGGAAATGGGAAAGGGAAATATGAATAATATAGAAGAGGATAAACTGGAAAAATTGAAAAATGAAATTTCAGATCTTGAAAAAATGCTTGAAAAGAAAAATGAACTGGAGGAGCTGGAAAGAAAAAAATCTGCTTTGGAAGAAAAGCTTAATCTAGGAATAAAAAAAATGGAAGGGGACACTTCATCTCTTCATGAAAAAACTGAAGGAATTCCTATAGGAAATAATTTGAATAATAGTGATGAAAATAAGAATGGACTGGAAAAAGATGAGGAAGTGGAATATGTTTCCTATGAAGAAATTGAAAAGAAGGTAAGGAATAAATGGATTGCAATCGGAGTCGCAGCAGTGATAACTACTATAGGGATTATGGCTTTTCAAACAAACATCCAGAAAAATAAAGAAGAAAAAAATTTTGCAGAAAAGATAGAAGAGGTGGAAAAGGCTGCAAAGGAAAAGGCGGAATCTGAAGCGAAGGCACAAATGGAGCTGAAATTGACAGAAGAAAAGGAAAAACTTAGGCTTCAGGCAGAAAAGGAGGTAGCAGAAAGGATTGCCGCAAACAGTATAATAGCTCAGGGTAGAGATGCAGTTATGGGAAATCAGGCTACAAACCAGTTAGGAAATAATGAAAAAAAGTTGGAGCCTGTAACCAGAGAAACAGGTGGAAAGGATAAAAGGGATGAAAAAATTAATAATGGGGAAAATAAGAAAAGTGAAAAAAAACTAGAAATTCCTGAAATAGATACTAAACAGCTGAAGGAGCTGGGTAAACAGGCAGAAGAACTTGGAAAACAGGCGAAAGAAACACAGAAAAATGTAGAGGATTTCATAGAAAAGAAAGGTGGAATTCAAGGGATAGTGGATAATATTACTTCAGGTCTTAATTCCTTTATGAAGGGAGTAGGAGACTTTTTCGGAGATCTTTTTGGAAATTCCGCCTCAGATAATAAGGATAAAGAACAAAAAAAATAAAGCAGTCTAGAGGGCAATTTTAGACATTTGTAAAAAAATAATCTTGACTTTATTCAATAATGGGGTATAATGAATATAGAGAAATAAGTCAATTAACAATGAAACTATTTGGATGAAGGATATGAGAGAGCACTTAAATGTAGCACCGAAGGTAATAAGTCAATAATTTGCACTTATTGATGAAATTCTCAGGTAAAAAGATTATATCTGGACAAAACTCTGAAGTACAAAAGACGACAGGGATATGCAAGTAATTTCTTGTTTTTTATTTTACAGATTTTGCTTGGAGAGGATAAAAGTGAAACTATTAACAAACAATCCAAAATTTTTAGGTTTCAAAAGAAAAAACCTGGAAATAGACTATAGGGAAACTGATTATTTAACAATACTTAAAGTGGCTAGAGACTATATACATAAGAATTTTGAAATACTCACACATCCTATGTATGGAAGTATCAAACCAAATGAAACACTATACAGGAGTATAGTCCTAAAGGAGGAAAAGGATTTGAGTGTTAATTCAGTTGCACTGATTTCTGAGGCTATAGAAGTTTTTCTGAAGTTCAATAAAAACAAGGATACTCCTGAATGGACAGAGTCTGTGAAGGAAGATTTTAGAGTTATAGATTATGACTTAATCGTTAATGCTGTTGAAAGAATTTCAAAATAAACTTTAAGGAGGTACAAGTATTATGTCAGAACATTTTGATTTAATTATCATTGGTTCAGGTCCTGCCGGATTGTCTTCGGCATTGTATGCATCAAGGGGAAAACTTAAAACATTGCTTTTGGAAAAAGGTCAAAATGGAGGTCAGGCGGCTATTACCCATTTGATTGAAAACTATCCGGGTTCTATTGAAAATTCTACAGGTCCTAACTTGACGCAAAGAATGGTGGAGCAATGTAAAAATTTTGGGACTGATATAAGGAAAGAAGAAGTAATAGAAGTGGATTTTTCAGGAAAAGAAAAGGTAGTAAAGTGTAAAGACAATGTCTATACATCTAAGGCTGTAGTGATTGCTACGGGGGCAACTCCTAGGAAACTACCTGCACCAGGTGTAAAGGAATTGTCAGGAAAAGGAATTTCCTATTGTGCCACATGTGATGCGGATTTTTTCCAAGGTCTTGAAGTGTATGTTATTGGTGGAGGAAACAGTGCTATGGAAGAAGCAATGTATCTTGCCAAATTTGCAAGACAGGTACATATAATTCATATGCTGGATTGTTTTCAATGTGAAAATATCGTTCTTGAAAAGGTTAAGACGGTACCGAATATTGATATAAAATTAAGGACAGTTGTTGAGGAAGTAAAAGGTGAAGGTATACTAGAATCAATTGTATTTAAGGATCTTGACAAAGATGAGACATATGAAGTTTTTGCTGATGAAGAGGACGGAACAATGGGATTATTCATATTTATTGGGTATGAACCGCATACAGAGCTGTTTAAAGGAAAAGTGGACATAGATGAATATGGGTATATAATTGCAGGTGAAGATACAAAAACTAATGTTCCTGGAGTATACGTGGCAGGAGACTGCAGGGTAAAAGAAATAAGACAGGTAGTTACAGCTACAGCGGATGGAGCGGTTTCTGCCATAATGGCTGAAAAATATATTAGTGAACATTTTGAATAGGATGTATGACTAAATAACTTTAGTAATAATATTTTTGATATAATATTACGATATTAAAAAATAGGAGGAGATAATTATGTTAGAAGTAAACAAAGATACCTTTGAAGCTGAAGTTTTAAAGGCAGAAGGACATGTATTTGTAGATTTCTGGAGTCAAGGTTGTGAACCTTGTAAGGCATTGTTACCTGAAGTTCATAAACTTGCTGAAAAATATCATGATAAAATGAAATTTGTATCTTTAGATACAACACAGGCTAGACGTCTTGCGATAACTCAAAGAGTTTTAGGATTACCTACTCTTGCAGTTTACAAAGATGGTCAAAAATTGGAAGAAGTTACTAAGGATGATGCTACTATTGAAAATATAGAGGCATTAATACAAAAGTATATATAGTATTTTATATATAAAAAATGACAAAGGAGATTGATTAATGAGTACTTTAGCAAATAAGAAAGTAGTTATAATCGGGGATAGGGATGGAATACCCGGTCAGGCTATAGAGGAATGTTTAAAGACGGTAGAAGGAGTGGAAATAGTATTTTCATCGACAGAATGTTTTGTCTGAACGGCTGCAGGCGCGATGGACTTAGAAAACCAAAAACGTATAAAGGAAGCTGCTGAAAATTTTGGAGCAGAAAACGTTGCGGTATTACTAGGTGCATCAGAAGCTGAAGCTGCTGGTCTAGCGGCTGAAACAGTAACAGTGGGAGATCCTACATTTGCAGGGCCTCTTGCAGGAGTAGCACTTAACCTTATGGTATATCATATTGTGGAAGATGAAGTTAAGCAGCAGGTTGATCCATCAGTATATGATGAGCAAGTGGGAATGATGGAAATGGTGCTTGATGTAGATGCAATTTCACAAGAGATGAAGTCGATACGTGGTGAATAGACAGGAATAGGTAAATGAATCCTAGTTTGAAAAATTATGAAGTTGGAAGTCTTACTTCATGGTGGGTAATTATTTGGAGAAGGATGTAATTTGCCGTTTTGTGCTACTGAATTTTTTTTAAATTAAAAATAATTTAAGGGCAGAAAGGAGGCAGGGGAATAGAATCCCTTGTTATGATAATTATGAATTATCCAGTATTTAAAGGAGCAGGTTATATTTTAGTGCATACACCTGATATGATTGAAAACGGGTCAACATACACAATAGAAAAAGTAGCAAATCCTGATTCTGAATATTTGAAAGAAATGAAAAACTTTATAAGAAGTTATGAAGAGGTGGTAGATTATCTTCCAAATCAGGTATACATAGGAAATAGGACTCCTGAAGAGTTAAATAATTATCCTATGCCATGGTACAATGTAAAGGATCAAAAGGGAGAAAGATATGGAAAATTTGGTCAAATAGTACCTCAAGATGAATTTATAGGTCTTATGAAAATGTCTGATACATTTGATTTAATAAAGTTGTCAGAGGAATTTGTAGCTGCAGTTAAACCTAAAATTGAAGAAAATTTTAAGGGATTGGCACACCTTTTTGGAAACTTAAAGGGAGGAGACATAAGTGACAAACCGGAAGACAGTCATGGACTGGTTCAAGACGGAAAACTTGTAGGATATGTGAAAAAGGCTCATGATGTGGATCCAAACTTAAATGCTCATGTAATATATGAGAATCTTGTTGTTAAAGCTTCAGGAATTATATCAGCTTTGGAAGCATTAAAAGCTACAAATACTGATCCAAAGGAAATAGAATATGTAATAGAATGTTCTGAGGAGGCATGTGGAGATATTAACCAACGTGGAGGAGGAAACTTTGCAAAAGCGATTGCTGAAGCATGTAACTTCGTAAATGCCACAGGATCTGACGTAAGAGGATTTTGTGCAGCACCGACACATGCTTTGATAAACGCAGCTTCACTAGTTCAGTCAGGGGTATATAAAAATGTACTTGTTGTTGCCGGAGGAGCTACTGCAAAATTAGGAATGAACTCAAAGGACCATGTTAAGAAGGAAATTCCTGTTTTAGAAGATGTACTTGGAGGTTTTGCAGTTCTTATAACAGAAAATGACGGAGTAAATCCTGTAATAAGAACAGACCTTGTAGGAAAACATAACGTAGGAACAGGGGCATCCCCTCAGGCTGTTATGTCTGCACTTATAACTACAGGACTGAAAAAGGCAAACTTAAAAATTTCTGATGTAGATGTATATTCAGTTGAAATGCAGAATCCTGATATAACAATGGCAGCAGGTGCAGGAAATGTACCTGAAGCAAACTACAAAATGATAGGTGCTCTTGCTGTTATGGGCAAAGAAATTGAAAAGAAAGATCTTGTATCCTTTATAGAATCTAAAAGGCTGCCTGGATGGGCTCCTACACAGGGACATATACCTTCTGGAGTACCTTATATAGGATTCCTTGTGGAAGATCTTACAAAAGGAAATAAGAATAGGGCAATGATAGTAGGAAAGGGAAGCTTGTTCCTTGGAAGAATGACTAATCAGTTTGACGGAGTTTCCTTTATAGCTGAAAGGAATACAGGAATTAAGGCAGAAGAAAGTTCTGTATCAAAAGAAGAAATAAGAAAAATAATTGCAGAGTCAATAAAAAAACTTGCTCAGAATATTACAGAAGAGTAGGGGTGGTATTATGAGTAAAAAAATAATTTCGGAAGTATTAATGGAAGTAGCGGAAGCTATTGAAACAGGAAATTTTGGGAAAAAATTGAAAGTAGGAGTAACAACACTGGGAAGTGAGCATGGTACAGAAAATATTATAAAGGGTGCACAATTGGCTAAAAACGATCTTTTTGACATAGTTCTTATTGGAAAAGGTCATGAAGATTTTGAAAGCTATGAGACAGAATCAGAAGACGAAGCTCACAAAATAATGGAAGAACTTCTTGATAAGGGTGAAATAGCTTCGTGTGTAACAATGCATTACAATTTTCCTATAGGAGTATCTACAGTTGGAAGGGTTATAACCCCTGCAAAAAGTAGTGAAATGTTTATAGCAACAACTACAGGAACATCCGCAACAGACAGGGTGGAAGCCATGGTAAGAAACACTATTTATGGAATAGCCACTGCAAAAGCAGCAGGAATAGAAGATCCTACAGTAGGAATTATAAATATAGACGGAGCAAGACCTACTGAAAAGATATTGCTGGATCTTCAAAAAAATGGATATAATTTTAGATTCACTGAGTCTCAAAGGGCTGATGGTGGAGCAGTAATGAGAGGAAATGATCTTCTCATGGGAACACCTGATGTAATGGTTATGGATTCTTTAACAGGAAACCTGTTTATGAAGATATTCTCGTCTTATACTACAGGTGGGGATTATGAGGCTCAAGGATATGGATATGGTCCCGGAGTAGGAGAAAACTATGATAGAAGGATATTGATACTATCGAGGGCATCAGGCTCTCCAGTGGTGTCAAAGGCATTGCAATATGGATATGAAATGGCTCTTGGAAAGGTAAATGAAAAAGCTAGAGAAGAGTATAAAAAGGCTCAATCAGCTGGACTTGATGACATTTTTGCTGAATTAAAAAGCAAAAAGCAGGAGTCTAAGCCTACTGAAGAAGTAAAAATGCCTGAAAAAGAAGTGGTTACATCCCAAATATCAGGGGTAGATGTAATGGATCTAGAAGATGCGGTTAGAGTACTCTGGAAGGAAAAAATATATGCAGAAAGCGGTATGGGATGTACTGGTCCGATAGTGCTTGTAAGTAAGGAAAATAAACCTAGAGCTAAAGAAATACTAAAGGCAGAAAGTTATATATCATAAAATAATGTGTTTATTTAGGAATATATAACTTTAAAACTTGAAAATTCATTGTAGACTTTGAACTTTTTTCAAGTTATATTAGACTAATCTCCAATCAAAGCAGTAGGTTATTAAAAGAAAGATACTTTTAGAAATACAGTACAAAATTTGATTCCATATAATAACAAGGAGGACATAATGAAATTAGAATTAGGAAAGATAAAGATTAAAGATATTCAATTTGCAGATAAGACATATGTTGAAAATAGTGTTTTATATGTAAATAAAGAGGAAGTTGAAAAACTTGTTTTAGAAGATGAAAGACTAATTGGATGTAAATTGGAAATCGCAAGACCAGGAGACAGTACAAGAATAACTCCTGTAAAAGATGTTATTGAACCTCGTGTTAAAG
>JBGXYD010000060.1:0-31843 GCA_041815005.1 Leptotrichia sp.
GAGACGTTATATTTGCATATCCGTCCGACACAAGGTTACCTAAAGAAGCCTGAGGTAGCGGAACCCCTAACCCTATAAAGCTAAGAAATGCCTCTGTAAAAATAATGTTAGGTATATCCGTTGTGAGCCTTATTATTATTATGCTTAAAGTATTGGGTATCAGATGTTTTCTCATAATCCAGAAAAAATTTCCCCCAAGTGCCTTTGATGCCAGTACAAATTCATTTTCCTTTATCTTCATTACTTCCCCACGCACAAGCAGAGAGTAGTTAAGCCATCTTGTAAGAGACATGGCTATAATGATTGTCTGAATACTGTTTCCCATAATTACCATAAGAAGTATTATGTATATCATAGACGGAATTATCATTACAACTTCCACTATCCTAGTCATTATAGTATCAAGAATACCTCCAAAGTATCCGGATATTGTACCATATATTGTCCCAAAAACCACACATATCGCCGCTGTTATTATAGATAACAGCATTGATATCCTTATCCCTTGGGAAAGTCTTGCAAAAAGATCCCTTCCAAGAATATCAGTTCCTATATAATGTCCATACTTCATCCCTTTGGAAGGATTTAAAAATATCATATCGACATTTTGGGTTCTATAGGAATATTTTGTCAAACTTTGTCCAAAAATCGCCAAAAATACAAATAACATCGTTATCCCTAAAAAAAACAATGCCATCTTGTTTTTCTTAAATCTTCTCCAACCATCTTGCCAGAAAGTTAGGCTTGGCTTATATATTACTTCACTTTGAGTTCTGTCTGGCCCTACTATTGTAAAGTCATCTGCTGTAGGGATGTAGTTTTGAGTGGCTTCTATATTTTCATTCAGTCCGTTATTTTTATCCAATCCCTTCTTTGTTTCCTTTTTCTTCATTTTTTACACCTCATCTCCTTTACCAAGTTTTATTTTAGGATCAATCAGGGCATAAACTATATCCATTATAATCATCATTCCAATTAGAAATATCGCATAAAACACCGTTACTCCAAGTACCATTGTGTAGTCTCTGTTTGTTATACTGTCAATATAATACTTACCAAGTCCGGGTATTGTAAATGTATTTTCTATTACGAAAGAACCTGTCAGTACCGCAGCAATAGTCGGACCCATTACAGTAACTATGGGAAGAATGGCATTTCTCAATGCATGCTTCCACACTATGTTCCTAGGGGAAACCCCCTTTGCCACCGCAAGTCTTATGTAATCCTGTCCCATAACTTCTATCATTTTATCCCTCAAAAGTCTGGCTATAAGAGCTACCGTGTAAAGACCCAGTGATATTACCGGAAGTATCTGTCTATCAAAGGAGTCCCACCCAGACAGACGCAATCGTAAAAAGGATGGAAATCCTAGTTTATTTATAAAAAATCCGTTATGTATGTCCACCGCATATTTCTGTATAAGTCCCGCTATAACAAAGCTTGGAACCGATATTCCTATAATAGCTATAACCATTGCAATATTATCCTGATATTTTCCCCTTTTTAGAGCAGCTATTATACCAAGGGGTATTCCCACAACCAGTGCAAATAATATGGATCTCGCTCCCAAGTCCGCAGATTTAGGGAATCCTTTGGCTATAACATCATTTACTGTCCTCCCCCTATCCTTCATGGATTCTCCCAAATCTCCTTTGGCAATATTTTTCAAATAGTAAAGGTATTGTACCCCCAAAGGCTTATCCAAATGATATTTTGCCATAAGGTTTTCTTTTATCTTAGGCGGTATCTCCTTCTCGCTCTGAAAAGGATCGCCAGGAAGCTTGTGAAGCAGAAAGAAGGTAATAGTTATTACCATCCATAGGGTAACCAGCCCAAGCATTATTCTCTTAAATAAAAATTTTAACACGTTCTTCATATTTAGTTTTCTTCCTTTCCTTTTATTCAGACTAAAATTATTATTTTCAATGTAATGGATATTATATCATTTTTCTAATAAAATAAAAAGGGAGCGGTTCCCCTTTCAATCATATCTTTTAGTAAAGATTACATAAATATGATAAATGATTATTATTCTATTATATTAAAAATCATTTTATTTAATGTTTTATGGAAGTCTTTCATTAAAATTTATTATATTTTCATTTTAAATTTTCCTATTTCTTATCCATATAACCTATAATTCCATTTCTGACATTAATATAGATTTCACCTTGATTTTTTCCAAGATTCTAGCCACAGTTTGATCATGTACTTGGAGATAACATCTTTTTATTTCTCATAATACTTTACTATATTATAACTCTTTTTCCAAAAATATCAAGACTAAAAATAATTTTATTTCATAATAAATTTTAAAGAATCAAATATGACCCATGCTTTTTTACTCTATCCCTTCATAATTTAATTTTTGATATTTTAGCAAAAATGATATATAATCAATAATATAATTCTAAAGAAAGGAGCTTGGACATTTACAACTACATAAATTTACAAAAATGTCCATTTATTACCATGAAATTTAACGACTACAAATACGAACGTGTAGACATTGAAAAAGCTAAGGAAAACTTCACAAGTCTTATAGAAGACTTTTCAAGGGCTGAAAATGTAGAAGAACAGATAAAATATATGGATGAAATTATAAATCTAAGAAACCATATAGATACCATGACTACCCTTGTTTCCATAAGACATAGTATAGATACAAATGATAAATTCTACGATAAGGAAAATGAATACTGCGATGAGATTTCCCCTATAATATTTGGGTTGATAACCGACTTCTATAAGGTACTCACAACTTCAAAGTTCAGAAAGGAGTTGGAGAAAAAATATGGAAAATTTCTCTTTGATACGGCTGAGCTTTCATTAAAAACCTTTGATGAAAAAATTATTCCTGAATTACAGGAAGAAAACAAGCTGACAAGCAAGTACAGCAAACTTATTGCAAGTGCAAAGATTGAGTTTGACGGGGAAGAGAAAAACCTCTCCCAGATGACACCGTATACCCAGTCCAAAGACAGGAATATCAGAATTGAGGCAAGTAAAAAAGTAGCGTCTTTCTTTAAGGAAAATAAAGATGAGTTTGACAGCATATACGACTCCCTTGTAAAGGTTAGGACCTCCATTGCTAAAAAGCTGGGGTTTAAAAACTATGTGGAGCTAGGGTATGCAAGACTTTCAAGGCTGGACTATAACTCCCAAATGGTGGCTTCATACAGGAAACAGGTGTTGGAAAATATAGTTCCTCTCCACACTGAACTTAGAAAAAGACAGGAAAAACGTCTTGGAGTAGAAAAACTCAGATTTTATGATGAACCTATAAAATTCAATTCAGGAAATGCTGACCCTCATGGGAGCCCTGAATGGATATTAAATCATGGAAAAACAATGTATAGGGAACTTTCTAAGGAAACAGACGAATTTTTCACTTTCATGACTGAAAGGGGCTTGCTGGATCTTCTGTCAAAAAAAGGGAAGATGAGCGGTGGATACTGTACATATATCCCTTACCATAGATCACCCTTCATATTTGCCAACTTCAATGGAACAGCACATGATATAGATGTGCTGACTCATGAGGCTGGACACGCTTTCCAGGTATACGAAAGCCGTGATTTTAAAATTCCTGAATATTTGTGGCCAACTTACGAGGCATGTGAAATCCATTCCATGAGTATGGAATTTTTAACATGGCCATGGATGAATCTTTTCTTTGAGGATGACACTGAAAAGTACAAGTTTATACATTTATCAGAATCTCTATTATTTATTCCTTATGGAGTTACTGTGGATGAGTTTCAGCATTGGGTTTATGAGAATCCTGAAGCAACTCCCTCCGATAGAAGAAATAAATGGCTTGAAATAGAAAGTAAATATCTTCCAACACGGGACTACGGGGAAGTGGATGCTCTTAAGGAAGGGCTTTTCTGGTTTAGACAGGGACATATTTTTTCAAGCCCCTTCTATTATATAGACTATACACTGGCTCAAGTCTGTGCTTTTCAGTTCTGGATAAAGTCCAATGAAAACAGGGAAAAGGCATGGAAGGACTATCTAGATTTATGTAAACTTGGAGGAAGTAAGTCCTTTTTTGATCTAATGGAGGCTGCAAAGCTGAAAAATCCTTTTAATGAAGGAACTATAGCTTCCATAATCCCTCCTATAAGAAAATTTCTTGAAAATATAAAGGATACGGAAATATAAAAAAGCCTATAAAACATAAACCTGATAATTTGTAATGTATATAAGAGTAAAATAAAAATTAAGGTTAGAAGTATGAAAACTGCCTGTGAAAAATATATAAAAATAATATCTATTATTCATATTTTGAATGGTATCAAGCTGTTATTTTCTTGATTTTTACCTTTTTTAGTGGTATCATTTTACTTGTATATATTTATATAATCTATAGATGAACTGTTTACAGTCTGCCAATCTGTATTATTATATAAGTAAAAAATATTTTAATTTAGGAGGTAACTAAATGATATTTGAAAACATTCTGGAACTTATAGGAAATACACCTGTTGTAAAATTAAATTTAGTAAAGGACGATAATATAGCTGATGTTTATGTGAAGCTTGAAAAATTCAATCTTGGAGGAAGTGTAAAGGATCGTGCAGCTCTTGGTATGATTGAAGCTGCTGAAAGGGATGGACTGTTAAAGCCGGGTGGAACTATAGTTGAACCTACTTCCGGAAATACAGGTATAGCTTTGGCTCTGATAGGAAAGGCAAAAGGCTATAATGTAATCATAACAATGCCTGAATCGATGAGTCTTGAAAGAAGAACATATCTTACAGCTTACGGGGCTGAACTTGTACTGACTGATGCAGCTCTGGGAATGAAGGGGGCTATCGCAAAAGCCGAAGAAATAGTGGCCGAAAATCCAAGATATTTTCTGCCTCAACAATTTAATAACCCTGCCAATCCCGCAAAACACTATGAAACTACTGCTAAAGAGATAATTGCTGATTTTGGTAACTCCCTCGATGCATTTATTTCAGGAGTTGGAACTGCCGGTACTCTTTCAGGTGTCGGAAAAAGATTAAGGGAAGAAAGTCCAAATACAAAAATAATAGCGGTTGAGCCTGCCGATTCACCTGTACTTTCTGGAGGAGAGCCGGGAAAACATATTATCCAGGGAATAGGAGCTGGATTTGTTCCAGGAAACTATGATGGACAGTATGCTGACGAAATAATAAAAGTTTCAACTGAAGATGCTGTAAAATATGGGGTACAGGCAGGAAAGGAGTCAGGACTGTTTTTAGGTATATCCTCAGGAGCTGCCATTGCGGCAGCATACGAAGTAGCAAGAAAACTCGGAAAAGGGAAGAAAGTCCTTGCCATAGCACCTGATGGAGGAGAAAAGTACCTTTCTCTCGAGGCTTACAAATAGGAATTTTTTCAGATTTACTAGAGAATTTAAATACAAATTTATGAACCGGCCACATGCGGTTTAGTACTTACTATATAGTTTAATATTGAGTAGAGCTGTTTCATGGGGAAAGTTCCCCCTTTGAAATAACTCTACCTTTCTATATATTAAAAATAATGATGTAGAGGGTGATTAAGATTTTTAAGTGGCTAAAGGAAGAAATAGACAACATTGCCCAGAAGGATCCGGCTGTAAAAAACAAAGTGGAAACATTGCTTTATCCTTCCCTACATGCTGTTATAGGGCATAAGATAGGAAATTTCTTCTACAGGAAGAAGATGTTTTTTCTAGCAAGATTTATATCCCAGATTTCAAGATTTTTTACAGGAATAGAAATACATCCGGGTGCTACACTTGGAAAAAGGATATTCTTTGATCATGGTATGGGAATAGTCATTGGAGAAACTGCAGAGGTGGGAGATAACTGTGTCATTTATCACGGTGTTACCTTAGGTGGGGTAAGCTCTTCAAGAACAAAGAGGCATCCTACCCTTAAAAATAACGTTACCGTGGGGGCAGGAGCAAAAATTCTAGGAAATATAACTTTAGGGGAAAATGTGAGAATCGGGGCAAATTCCGTTGTTCTTCAGGATATTCCTGACAATGCTGTCGGAGTAGGTATTCCTGCACGGATTATAAGAAGAGATGAGAATGACTACTATATGTGGCACATATAAAAAGACCTCTATATTATATCTCTATCCAGAATATGTACCGGAAGACTTTTCAATTTTTATTGATAAGTCCAAAGGTACATATTCTGTTTTAAAAGTTTAATAAAGGTCTTTTTTATAATAAAACCTATTTAAAATAAAACTATAAATTTATTTTATAATTAAAAATATAAACTTTTGATCTAAGTTTTTCATAAAAAAATATTATATTTTTGAGTTCTATTTATATAGGTTTCACTATATTTTTCTACATTTTAGAATTTGTGTTAATTTTCTTCGTTTTTTAATTTTTCATCAAATTTTAAAAATCATCTGAAATCCTGCTGGAATAAGGTTTTTCAAAGTTATAGGGAGTATGCATTATTACCTTCACTTTATCAATAAAAGGACTATTTTCCTTTATTTTAGAAACTATGAGCCGTCCTATCTCCCTATACTCATCTTCGAATACATTTTCCTTACTGTAAATTATTATATCTGTACCTAAAGCATAAGTTGCCACTTCTATCTTTCTTATTTTACTATTATTTTTTACTATTTCATTTAAAATATCATAATATTCCTTAATAGATGAATCCACTATTTCTACAGTTTCCTTATCCTTATCCACCTTCAAGTACAGGGTGTATGTGACTCCGGATTTTTCTGCTTCCATTTCCTTTACATCAGCTTCCATTGTTATATCTGTAGTTTCCCTTAATTCAGATTTTTCCTTATATCCCTCATTCCTTATATAGTTCAGAATTGCCTTTTCCTCACTAAATTCTTCTTTTTCAGGCACCTTTTCAGATTCCTTTTTAGTTTCTCCCCCTATCTTTAATGGAGGAAATCTTGATTCCCTCCTTCCAGAAGAAGATGTTGAAAAAAGGTTTAAGCCTGTGTTTAAAAGCAGCAAAATTACCATCATCTTTTTCATCTATAAAATCTCCTTTTTTTAATAATCTTTCATCATAATCCCTTATCCAGAATTTCCAATCTTTTTTTACTTAACTTCTGATTCCTTGACAGATTTTACGTTTAAGGTTCTTCCATCCTCTGAAGTAGGTATCTTAACTGTCCCACTTTTCAACTTTTCTGCCAATTTAGGTAACAATGGATTCTTAAAGTTGTATTTTATTATTTCCCAGTTATTATCCAGTTTTGGTGTAACTTTTCCTCCTTTTTCCTCTGATATGTACTTTATTATTAAATCCCTCATTCTTCCGCCATCTTGTAGCTCTTCATAGGAATCATAATATTTGTCAGCATCTGTTACAAGTTTTAAATTGGAAAGTGTTCCAAATCTGTAATTATTTACTGCCAGCTTATATGTGGCCTTCGGATCTATTGGTTTTCCCTTTACTGTAGGATTTACTATTCTCTGTCCTGCAGGTTTTGTAGGATCAACCTTATAGTTTACTCCTGAAAACATATCAAAGTTGTATCCCCTTATATTTTCGTTAAAACTTATTGTAAGGTCTCCTGGCTGCAGCTGATTATAGAAGCTGTAGGACCATTCCATATATTTTAGGAGGTTCTCTCCTGTAATATTTACTCCAATTAAAGTGTTTGTGTATTTATATATAAACGCAACATCCTTTCTCTTAAAAGGCCCTTTAACTAAGTTGGAATCAAAGTTAAATAATGCAGCAGCAGAAACATCCGCCTTTGCATAATGCTTTTGAACCTGATTTATAAGCTGGATTATTGGTGTTTCCATCAATGTTGCTGTAGGCATTGATGTTATCTTAGCCTCTCCTGTAATAAAATCCGGTCTTTCAATAAAAGTTGCAGTTACTTCACCTACGACTTCATTGGCATATTCTTTGGACTTTTTGTCTACATAAGCATATTTTTCCATTATTTCCTTATCCTCAGGAATATCCTTAGTAGAAACATTTTCAGTAGTTACAGTTTTTTTCTTTGTTTTAGTATCATAGACTACAACACCTTTTGCAACATATGTCCCGTATGCTCCTGGTTCTATTGTCTTTACTTTATCCACATCAGTGTTATATACTGCATGTTCATGCCCTGCAAAAATTATATCAAACTGAGGGAATTTCTTTGCAAGTTCAGTTACTCCTACTCCCCCTCTTTCATCTTCCCTTCCAAGATGGAAAGACCCTATTAATACATCATATTTCCCTTCCAGTTCCTCTAAAGTTTTAGAAAGTGCCTCTTCAGGGCCTAAAAACTTGAGTCCTTCAAAATGTTCAGGAGTGGATGCTTCCCATATAGGTATATGAGGTACCAGATATCCTACGATTGCCACTCTTACCCCTTCTATATTTTTAATTACATAAGGTTTTACAAAATGTTTCCCATTATCTGTTCTTATTACATTGGAAGCTAGCACATCCCCTTTAAAAGCCTTTATATTTCTTTCCAGAAAAGACTTCTCAAAGTTGAATTCATGATTTCCCAATACAAATATATCGTATTTCATATCATTAAGTGCTCTCATTAAAGGATGAACAGGTTCAGAATTAAACAGTTCCGCACTGTTATCTTGTAATAAATCTCCATTATCTATTACGATTACATTCTTATTTTCCTTCCTCTGTTCCTTTAAAATTGTGGAAACCCTTGTAAGTCCATTGTCCTTCTTTTGCTCATCTATTGCATAGTCATAGGAAAAAAGCCTTCCATGTATATCCGATGTTTCAAGAAATACTATCTTTACTTCCTTTCCAAAGACTACCAATGCTAAAAGCAAAAATACCGATAATAACCATTTTTTCATTTCCATTACCTTCCTTTTCTGTGTATTGAATTTTCTAATAATATTATATCCCAATAAATCCTTTTTTTCAAATTTATTTCAAAAACTGGATAGAGTAAAAATATTCAGAGAATGAAAATTAAGCGATGAAAATTACTAAAAATCATCGCTTAAAAATTATTTTTTTTATATGGTAGCCTAATTATAAAGGTTACAAAGTTTCTTATTATCTGAAATACTATATAAATCCATTCTAGGTCTACCTTTTTTATCAAAGGAATAGAATAGTTTATAGTTAGAAAAAATTTGAGTTTTTTCATTCAGATTTACAAAATAAATAGATTGCTCATCCTCCTTTACTTCATAATCCAATTGTGAAATTTCAACATTAGCCTTCCCTGTTTTTAATAATGTACGGCTATCCAGTATACTAAGTAAAATGACAGGGTTCCCATTTTCATTCAGAAATTTTATATGGGCAAGACCTTTAAAGGTTTTATCAACAGAACCAGTGCATCTCCAAACTTCTCTGGATATTATGTCAATATCGGAATTGGAAAAATTTAAGCTGAAAGTCAGTAAAAAAAATACAAATATAATTTTTTTCATAAAATCACTCCTAAATAATAGCTTTTATATTAATCCTTCGTATTACAGCCCTATTATTTCCCACCTATTGTGAGACTTTCCATCAATTTTTCCCTTTTTCACATTTTGAATATAGTCTATCATCATATTCTGGATAGTTCCCTTTTCCTGTCCCATAACTTCCTTTGAAGACCATACTAAAGGTATATTCTGTCCTTCAAATATTCCGTCTTTTTTTATAAGCTGCTCAAATCTGTAGGAGTTCATTCCTACCTTTATTTTCATATCAGGAGTTATTTTAGTCCCATCTGCCAGCTCCAGTCCTGTTATTTTATTTCCCTTGGCATTTCTTAAGTCTATCTTGTACTTTACTCCTCCAAAAATATCAAATGTTACATATTTTGATTTTCCTCTTACTTCATTATATCTGTAGTCTGTATCACCCTTTTCAATTGTATCAAAGTAGTCTGCCGACCATTCCATATAGTCCTTCAGCTGTTTTCCCGTCATTTCATAGACAGAGACATCTCCTCCAGCATACCTGTAGTTAAACACTATATCCTTTCTTCTTATAGCCCCCTTATCCAGCCTTACATTCTCATAGTTATAAGAAAATGCTACGACATCAGCTTTACTGTAATGCTTCTGTACATCCGTTATAAACGAGGACATTCCCGTATCTTTTGAAAATGCTATGGAAACTCCATGATTTTTCCCTTGTGGAACCATGTCATTAGCAGTTTCTCCTATGACTTCATTTGCTATTTTTCTAAGTCGTTCATGGTAAGGTTCGTAAATCTTTACTATCTCAGGATCTGCCTCCTTATCCTTTACAGCTACTGTGTCGGATGTCTTATCTAGAAGTTTTACCTTCTTTCCATTTACATCAAACTTTAAGTCCACTTCCGATATCATTGTTCCATATCTGTGAGGCTCTGTAATAAGGACTCCGTTTATCAGTTCCTTTTTTACATTTACATGCATATGACCTGCTATTATTACATCTATTTCAGGTACTGCATTGGCAAGGTCCCTTACTCCTGTATCAGGGATATTGTTTTCATTGTCTATTCCCATATGGGCAACTACTACTATGGCATTCACACCTTTTTTCTTCAGTTCAGCTACATATTTTTTTGTTTCTTCTATAGGAGATGTAAACTTATAGTCCTTCAGGTGTCCTGTATCTTCCTCAAATTTTGCAGACATTGGAGTTGTAAGTCCTATTATACCTATTTTTATCCCTTCCTTCTCTATTATCGCAGTTGGAGCCAGATACCTCCTTCCATCCTTATGATAGAAGTTGGCAGTCAGTTTTTTCGCCTTCATGTCTTTTAAAATACCATTTAATGCGGGCATTCCGAAATTAAATTCATGATTCCCCAGTACAAAGATATCATATTTCATATAATTTAGAATTTTTGGTATGGGATGATTCTTTTCAGAGGCAAAGACATCTATGGAGTTATCCTGAATTTCATCTCCCACATCAACCAGTATCACATTTTTATTCGCATCCCTCACTTCCTTTACGTAAGTGGAAATCTGTGCATAGGATCCTGATTTATCTTCTTCATCTGCTGCATAGCTCCATGGAACAATTCTTCCATGTACATCAGATGTACCTAAAATTTTTATATTCACTTCCTTTGCATACAGTCCCATAGACAGTACTAATAATATTGACGTTATCCATTTTTTCATTTACTTATCCCTACTTTCTTTTTATATTCTTCCCTTGCCTGATCCAAGGAAAATCCCCTTCTGTATTTTTCTCTGTTTACCTTATCTTTAATATGGAATATTTCTTCCAAATCAATCTTATAATCATTGGCAATGGCAATAATATAATAAAAAATATCGAACAGCTCCTCTTCTATCGTACCCTTTATATTTTCACCATCATATCTTACATTTTTTCTAATATTTTCAGCTAATTCTCCAAATTCTTCAATTAATTTCAATATTAGTCTTTGTATATTTTCTTTTTTTTCTAAAGGCGTCCTTTTATCTTTTTCTTCTTCCAAGGTACCTGCTTCAATATGTTTTATTAAATATTGTACTTCTTTTATTGACATATCATTTTTCAATATGCTATCTCCTCCTTATTTTTTAGTTTATTCTGTCATTTTTAAAAGTCTGCAATCCTAATAAATATAATCTTTTCCATTGATATTTTTTGATTTTTCTCCGTTTTACTTACAAATCTATTTTTATTTTTAATAGCAAATTAAATTTTTTTGTAGTGAAATTTTAGTCATTTTGTTCTTAGTTTTTTTAGATAGAAAAGAATATAAAATGACTTTATGATTTTTCAAAATAAAACATTCTATATTCTTTAACTATCAGCAATTATTATGTAAATTTAATTTTTCCTAGTATTTAAATATTACATTTGAAGAAGCTGGTTTTGTTAATTCCTTCTTTTCCTTCAGATAGTCTATAAATGCCTTAGCATCACCAAGATAAGTATTTACTCCACCTCTTGATGGATCTGATGTAACTTTACCAAAAGTTGTATATCCGTCCTTACCTGAAGCTATATAGGAATTTGTCCCTAGTGTATACATCTTCTTATTATCAATAGGAACCCATTTTTTTACGTTAGCATCATATACTTCCACTTTTTTCACTCTTGTTCCATGTGTACCTTCTTTTGTAGCTTCATATCTTATTCCTGCACCATAAGGAAACGCTCCTGATGATCCGCCATTAAATACAAAATTCAGTGCATCCTCCAATGACTGCTTCACTTCTTCTCCTGTTATTTTCATTGTGTAAATTGTGTTGGAAGTGAACGGCAACAATGTATACGCTGTATCATATGTGAATTCTCCTGGATTTATGGTTATCCTTACTCCACCTGAATTCATTATTACAAAGTCAACATTTCCTGTTCCTGTATTCTTGAGAGTATGTAACATTGCTTCCGCCACAAGAGTAGTAGCTAATGATCCTTGAGGATTTTTTTCATTAGGTATTCTGTTGTCTGAACCGCCAGGTATTGTTTCTTTTATAATTCCCACCGGTGTCTTACCCATTTCCGTCTTTTCCGCCTGATATCTGTCCAGTATCTTTTTAACTGCCGGATCATTTTTTACCACTTCTATATTTTTGTTGTTTTTTACATAGTTGAGGACTGCTACTTTATCCTTTTCATCAATAGGAACCTTCTTTCCTTCAGCATTTTTAACTTCAAACAGATCATCTCCCATTATTATATTTGGAAGCCCAGTTATTTTTGTAATAACCCCTCTGCTGTTAAAATTTACCTTTAGATGCCCTACAAGATATGAGTAGTTCCAAGCCTCAGCAACATATACAGGATCCCCATTAGGTGAGTTATACTTCATAGGATATTCTCCCACTGGCTTTAACCCGAACTCTTCAAATTCTTTTCCTAATAGATAGTGAGTATCCCCTGTTATAATTATATCTATTCCGTCTACCTTTTCCGCTATTTCTATATTTTTTTCAAGTCCTGCATGTGAAAGAAGTATTATCTTATTAACTCCTTTGGATTTCAGTTCATTTGCATATTTTCTAGCTGTTTCCACTTCGTCCAAAAATTTTATGTCTTTTCCGGGACTTGAGGACTCTACTGTCTTTCCTACTACATCAAGACCTATTATCCCTATATTTTGTCCTCCAATCTTCTTGATAGCATAAGGCTTCCATTTCCCCTCCAGTACGCTTCCCTTATCAGGTACCACATTTGCAGACAAAACAGGTATCTTCAATGCATCAATGAAATTTTTCAACACATTGTTGCCATCATCAAATTCGTGATTTCCCAATGTAAAGAAATCAAATTTCACCATATTCATAAGTTCAGCATCAGCCTTACCCTGAAAGAGGGTGTAATAGAGTGTTCCAGATAAAGCATCCCCTGCATGAAGTGCCAGAGTATTCTTATTATTCTTTTTAATATCTGATATTCTCTGGGCTATACGAGGCATCCCACCTACATTGACTGTTACCTTCTTACCGTCAAGTGTCAGCTCCATAGCTTCCTGTTCCAAATGGGAGTGATGATCGTTTATATGCACGATATTCAACTCATAAGCTGATGATGACTTGTTATTTTTTGAAGTTGTTTTTTTAGAAGTAGCCATAGATGTAGAAAAAAGTGCTAGTGCAACTCCTAATAAAAGTAATTTTCTCATAATATTATTTCCTCCTTGAATTTAATTTAAAAAATTTAAAGTTACTTATTCCTATTAATAGTATATCCCACTTTTTCAAAAAAGCCACTAAAAATTTTTTTTTTCAATTTTGAATGTTCTACTACGTCTCTTATAATTTAAAATTTGACTTATTTAGAAAAAAGTGGTATATTTTTAATTAATCAACCATACAAAAAGTTATAATATTATAGAGGAGAGATGAATAAAATGAGTATAGTAAATTTACAAAGAGATACTTTTGAAAAACAAATTTCTAATGGGGTTACTTTGGTGGACTTCTGGGCAGACTGGTGCTCCCCTTGCCGTTTTCAGCTTCCAATACTGGATGAAGTCGCAAGGGAAACAGAAGGAAAGGCAGTTATCGCCAAAGTAAATGTTGATGCCGAACTGGAGCTGGCTCAACAATTTGATATTCAAAGCATTCCTACCCTTATACTTTTCAAGGATGGGCTTCCTTTAGAAATTATGTTAGGGGTACAAAATAAAGAAAGTCTTGTGGAAAAAATCTCTAAAGCTCTTTAATAGAGAGCTTTTTGTTTAATTCCATAAATTTAAGGAGGACGAGGTTCATGTATGATTCAATAATAATAGGTTCTGGTCCTGCAGGTCTCACTGCAGCCATTTATCTAAGCCGAGCAGGATTAAAAAATGCCATAGTTAGTGGTATGGAACCAGGTGGACAACTTACAACTACTACAGATGTGGAAAACTATCCAGGATTTCCTAAGGGAATTTTAGGAACCCAGCTTATGGAGGATATGGGGGTACAGGCTGCTGGCTTCGGTGCTGAAACTATAAATTCCGTAGTGTCTGATATTGACTTTGATTCTAGGCCATTTAAAATTTTACTGGAAAACGGACAGAATATAGAGACAAAGTCTATTATACTGTCTACAGGGGCAAGTGCCAAATATCTGGGAATTGAAAATGAAGTGGAAAGTATCGGAAGAGGGGTCAGTGCATGTGCTACATGTGACGGTTTCTTTTATAGGGGTAAGGATGTAGTGGTAATCGGTGGAGGAGACACTGCCATGGAGGAAGCAAATTTTCTTACAAGATTTGCAAACAGTGTTACTGTTGTACATAGACGAAATGAACTAAGGGCAAGTGCCATAATGCAGAAAAAGGCAAAGGAGAATCCCAAAATTTCCTGGAAATTGGGCTATCTTCCCCTAAAGGTTCTTTTAAATGATCTTAAAAAAGTTTCAGGAATTGAGATTCTTAACAATGAGACAGGAGAGAATGAAATTCTAAATACTGATGGTATTTTTGTGGCAATAGGACATAAGCCAAATACAGACTTCCTAAAAGGAAGGATAAAACTTGATGAAAGCGGATATATTATAACAGAGGGAAAATCCTCCAAGACTAATATACCGGGAGTATTTGCTGCTGGAGATGTTCAGGATCCAAAATATAGACAGGCTGTGGTAGCTGCAGGAAGTGGAGCTATTGCTGCCCTTGATGTGGAGGAATATCTAAACGAAATCTAATTTAAATCGTAATAAAAAAGGGGTGTGAGCCTCTTTTTCAATTTACTGAATATATACTCAAACCTTCTTAAAATCAGCCTATTAAAATAAAAACTTTTTAGATAAAATAGCCATAATTTTTCAGGCCGATTTTAGACATATTACTATATTTTCTAGATAATCTAGATTTTTTAAATTTCTCAAAAACAAACTTACCCTTCTTATAAAATATAAAATGGACAGTCGAAAGTATAAATGAAAATATCTATTCTTTAGACTGCCCTTATTTTATTTACAAATTACTTTTATATCTATTACTTGCATCCACATCCACAACTTTTTTCAGCAATAGCTACAACTCCAGGAAGTTCCTTACCTTCAAGGTATTCCAGTGATGCTCCTCCACCTGTGGAAATATGCGAGAATTTTTCTGCATATCCAAGTTGAATTGCTGCTGCTGCTGAATCTCCTCCACCGATGATTGTCTTGGCATCAGCAAGATTTGCTATAGACTCACACACTCCTATAGTCCCCTTTGCAAAGTTAGGCATTTCAAATACTCCCATAGGACCATTCCATACCACTGTTTTTGCTCCTTCCAGCTCTTTCGCAAACAATGCTATAGATTCTGCTCCTATATCAAGTCCCATCCATCCATCTTCAATATTATCAACCGAAACTGTCTTAAATTCTGTATCATTTTTAAATTCCTTAGTAACAACAGCATCTACAGGCAACAGTAATTTTACCCCTTTGGCAGCTGCTTTATCTATAAGGGATTTTGCTAGCTCTACCTTATCCTCTTCAAGCAATGATGCCCCTGTATTCTTTCCTAATGCTTTTAAGAATGTAAACATCATTCCTCCACCTATTATTACCTTGTCGGCTTTGTCAAGCAAATTTTCGATAACCCCTATTTTATCAGAAACTTTTGCTCCTCCTAGAATGGCTACAAAAGGTCTTGCAGGATTGTCCACTGCCCCACCAATAAACTCAATTTCTTTTTCCATAAGGAATCCAGCTGCCGAATCTGCTATATTTGAAGAAATTCCAACGTTTGAAGCATGTGCCCTATGAGCTGTTCCAAAAGCATCATTTACAAATACATCCCCCAATGATGCCCAGTATTTTCCTAATTCGGGATCATTTTTTGATTCCTTCTTCCCGTCAATATCTTCATATCTTGTATTTTCAAACATAAGGATTTCTCCGTCCTTAAGCTGGGCAACTGCTCCTTCTAAAGCTGCCCCTCTTGTTTCAGCAATGAATTTTACAGGCTTTCCTAAAAGCTCCTCCAGCCTTTTTGCCACCGGTGCCAAAGTAGTCTTAGCCTTATCTTCTTCTGCCTTTACTCTCCCCAAATGCGAAAAGGCAACAACTTTTCCACCATTTTCCAGAATGTAGTTTAACGTAGGCAACGCTGCCTTAATTCTATTGTCATCTGTGATGACACCTTCCTTTATAGGTACGTTAAAGTCCACCCTTACCAGTACTTTTTTGCCTTTCACATCTAAATCCTTTAATGTCTTTTTAGCCATTACTGCTTCCTCCTTAAAATATTTAATTATCTGTTTATTTGCTAAAATTATAGCATTGTTGGGAACTATTTTCAAGGATATTTTTATACCCGACAAGACATCTATATTATATTCTTCAATTGTTTTCAAGTTTTTTCATAAAATAAACTCTTCAATGTATTTTTCTAGGCAAGTTTATTTATATTTTCTGGTTATTTTATAAAAATACACATAATTCTCCATCACTAATATTTAAAAGCCTTGTAGTTTCCCGTTATCTTTCCGTTGGTCCAACGTTTCAGTATCATTCCCTGCTTTGCCTTTAAATTCATCTTTATTTTGCCCTTTGAATCCACTTTTATAATATTACCCTTTATAAGATCCAGATATTTTTCATCTGGATATTCCGTCATAAATTCTATATTCTGTACATCTGAAAAGGAATTATTAATTACTGTTATTATGGATCTTCCTTCATTTGTTCTCTCGTATACAATTATGTCATTTTCATTATCCGCAAGAAGCTCCTTAAACCGTCCATACACTAAAACCCTGTTTTCCTTCCTTATTTTTATAAGTTTCTTATACCATTGAAGGAGGTCGTTGTCGAGTTTTTGCGGATATTCCTCTCCCCTTGAAATTTTTGACGGATTCACTTCATTGTCATAGATAAATTCATCCCACAACATAGGCTTTCTACAATATGGATCAGTTGCTCCCCACATTCCAACTTCATCTCCGTAAAAAAGCATAGGGGCTCCTATATATGTCATCTGGAATATGGATATGAGCTTTAGTATATCCTTTGGCTTTATACTGTTATTTACCCAATCTATAGTTGTATTCGGGTGATAGTTGGAGGCAAGAGCAGGATGTATTCCGTTATATCCCTTTTCCAGCTGTTTTCCCTCCTCTAGATTCCTTCCCACCTTGTCATTCACAATTCTAGAATATAGCCTATCCGTGTCTTGAGACCCATTCAGATTCTGAGATGCCTGTAGTGCCTGTCTTGGATACCAGCTCATTTTTTCCCTTAACTCATTGAAGAAGTCCTTTGCTTTAAGTTTATAGGTATCTCCTCCTTCCGTACCCTGATTTATAAAAAATCCTATAACAGTCTTTAACCATTCGTAGTTCATTACTGTATCAAATTTATTCCCATTGTTTATATCGGCGGAGGCGTTTCCCCACAATTCTGCCGTTATGTAAGAATCCTCCTTGATACCTTTTACCACTTCTCTCCATTCATACCAGAACTTTTGATTTTCTAGACAGTTGGGGACATCCAGTCGCCAACCGTCTATTCCGTCATCTTCCCGCCAGTCTTCACTAATCCTTCCGTCAGGTCCATACATCCATTTCCTTGTTATGTTAAATATATATTCCTTAAATTCCTGGTTAAAGGTATTAAACTCAGGCAACGATCTGAAGCCTGCCCAGGAATTATAGACCGTCTTTTCCTTGTTAATAGTAAGGGTCTCATATGCCTCTTCATCTGAAAGGATATCCTCAATTGGGATATGACTATTGAAGTCCGTAAACTTGTACCAGTCATTATATTCTGACTTTTCCCCTTCAGCCAGCACCATATTGAAGGTCCAATGTCTATCACTGCTATGGTTGAAAACTCCATCAAATATTACCCGTATCCCATTTTTATGAAATTCCTTTATGAGATCCACCATTATAAGATCTGACTCAGTCCATACCCATGTTGAAGGATCTTCCGTTTCGCCATATCCGTTCTTTCCCCTGTTTTCCCCTTTCAAACTTACCTCTAGAAGCTTAAGTTCGCTACTATCTACAGCATCCTTACCAAGAACATCCACATAGGTCTTATTTCCATATTTATTATCCGCTGCAACTGTAACATTATGCTTTTTTCCACTTGTTCTTATAGTTCCAAAGTCCGGTGATATATGCCTGAAGTCATTTGCACCGTATTTGTGATTTTGATAGGAAAAGAATACCGGATTGAGCCATATGGCATTTATTCCCAACTCCTTAATATAAGGTATCTTCTTTTTTATTCCTTCCAAATCCCCACCGTACATTCTGGCATATTTTAAGCTATAGTTAAGATCCTTTTCCTTAAATTTTTCCCATTTCACCTGTTTTCCAAAGTCTGCAGTCCACCTGTTCCTGTCAAAGACTACATTTTCCTCATTGTCTTTAGCCCACTTGTAGGATTCTATAAAATTCTGCTCGTGGAGATCATTTATCTTGAAGGATTCTGGTCCCATTTCATTAAAGACAGGGTCATTATAACCACTTCCATTGTAAAATCTGTCAGGGAATATAGTGTACCAGATGGCCTCTTTGGACCAGTCAGGTATACTAAACACCTGTATATCCTCAGCAGAAGTCTTTACAGATAATCTTTTAGGACGTTTGAAGGTAAGGTTTTTCCCGTCAAAATAACCCTTTACCCCCCCATCTTCCAGTACGAAGAAATAAAGTATTTTTTCAACTTTTTTACCAAAATCTATAATTCTTCCGAAATAGTCAAATCCGTTTGTCTTATCCCTATATCTTTCCAGCTCGTAAAGCATCTCATAATTATCTTCCTCATTTAGGACTATGCTTATATATGCCCTTTCCACATCCTTCATCTGGGTCCTTATCTTAAATTCATATTCCCTGTCTGAAAGTTTATTAAAATATCTGAGGCTCTGATAATTGTGAACTATTGCCTTTAGGTTACTTTTTCTGTCTATTGCTTCAAATACGAACTTTCCGGTTCCTATGTCCCCCAAAGGGAAAAGGGCTCCATTTTCCCCTATAATAAGCTTGAGATTTTCCTGTTTAGGATACCATTTATCATTTATAAGATATTTATATTCATATGTTCCCTCTTCTAGAGCCAGTTCTATATCATAAACTGTCCCTTTCAAATGGTGGATAGGCTCGTCATCTGCGACCCAGCCATTAAATACTCCCGCAATTTCCACCTTTTCCTTATCATCAAATCCAAAATCCTTTATATCCAGCTTCACCCTGTAAAATTTCGTCTTTGATATAAGGAATTTTCTACTTTCAGGGGAATAGTGTATAAGTATATCCAATCCCTTCTGAAATCCTGTTATAGGTTTAGGTTCTGCCCCCTCTTCCGCCTTTGCTTCAAAATCTGTTGCAAAAGGGGCAGTATGGTTATATGTTACACCATACTCCTTCCCCTCTTCATCTTTTATTTTAAAGGAGTAGCTTCCCATTTCCACCTCTGACCACTTATAGACATAAGTCTTGTCATTTCTTGGCTTGAAGGAGCTTTCTCTGTATAATCCATTATTCTTATATATTACAATATCATATTTCATTTTTATCCCTATTTCCTTTATAATTCTTGTTACAATGTCATCTACATTTCAAAAAATACCTTATAAGCTCTATATGTCTCATATAAGTCAGCTTTTGAGGATATTTCAAATAGAGAGTGCATCGAAAGAAGTGCTGGTCCTGCATCTACTGTCCTTATCCCATAATAGGCAAGAAACTTTGCTACAGTTCCCCCTCCTCCTTCATCGACTTTTCCAAATCCTCCAAATTGATATTTTATGTTATTTTTATTAAATTCCTGTCTTATCTCATGTATAAATTCTGCATCTGCATCATTTGCAGCGACTTTTCCCCTGCTTCCTGTATATTTTGCAAAAGCAATTCCATAGGAGAGCCTTGCCACATTATCAGGATCGTGTACAGATTTGAATATGGGATTCATGGCAGCTGTTACATCAGAAGACAGTGCCTTTGACTTCCACAATGTCTCCCTTAAAATCTGATCATTATAGTTTTTCTCTGTCAATATAAGCAGTTTCCCCACTATAAGCTCAGGAAGAGTGGTCTTTAAGCTTGTGGAACCTTCACTTCCTATTTCTTCTTTATCTGTCAGATAAACCATCACCGTTCTTTCTGGATTTTTCACTTCATATAGTGCCCTTAAGGATGTATATGCACATATCCTGTCGTCCTGACCGTATCCTCCTATCATGCTTCTGTCAATTCCCACATCCCTCAATTTTCCTGCAGGTACTATTTCAAGTTCCGCTGCCGCAAAATCATCCTCTTCTATTCCATAGTCCTCCTTTAACTTATTAAAAACAAGCTGCTTTGTCTGCTCCTTGACTTCCTTATCATTCAAAGGGATATTTCCAAACAGGAGCTTTAGTTCCTCCCCCGTTATAACTTCCTTCATTTTCCTGTCTTCCTGTACCTTATAGGATAGGTGAGGTAATATATCAGGAACACTGAATACAGGTTCATCTTCTTTTTCACCTATAGACAGACTTACCTTTTTTCCTGTCTTAAGGTAAACTACTCCATGTAGTGAAAGGGGTGTCGCTGCCCATTGATATTTTTTTATTCCCCCATAATAATGGGTATTTAAAAGGGCAAATTCCTCTTCCTCCTTAATAGGATTAGGTTTTAAGTCAAGTCTAGGGGAATCCACATGGGATACTACCATATTTATTCCTTCTTTTACATCTTTTCCTATTACTATGGCAATAATATTCTTATCCCTATTGTTATAGTAGACCTTGTCTCCCCTCTTTAGGCTCTTTTTTTGGTCTATATTAACAAATCCCTTTTTTATGAGCTCTCCTTCGGTTACTGTTACAAATTCTCTTTCTGTCTTTGCTGAATCCAGATATTTCTTATATTCTTCTGCAAATTTAAAGATTTTTTTCTTTTCTTTCTCCGAATAGCTTTTCCATAAATTTTCCTTTGTCATATAGCTGCCTCCCTTCTTTTATAGTTATTAATTTTTAAAACGATATATTTTACAATATTTTGAGAAAAAAGTGAACTATTTTTTATAAAATTAAAACAGATGGAATATAGCATCTTAAAGTCAAAAAGGAGGCAGGTGCCCCCTTTTTACAAAATTTTATTTTTAATTTTTATCTCATTTTGTTTAACTTTTCCTCCAGCCTTTTCCCTTCCTCTTCAAAGCCAGGTTTTCCAAGTAGTGCAAACATATTTTTCTTATAGGCCTCCACTCCAGGCTGATCAAAAGGATTTACTCCCAGCAGATACCCGCTTACTCCGCATGCCTTTTCAAAAAAGTAGAAAGTATATCCAAGATGATAAGGGGTAGCTTCCGGTATATCCAGCGTAAGCTGAGGTACTCCACCATCAATATGGGCAAGCATTACTCCTTCTGTTGCCTTCTTATTTACATAATCCAGCGTTTTTCCCGCCAAAAAGTTTAGTCCGTCCAAATCATCCGCATCTTTTTCTATTATATACTCCACTTCTGGCTTTCCAATGGAAATTACAGTTTCAAAGAACAGTCTTTGACCTTCTTGTATATACTGCCCCAGTGAATGGAGGTCTGTCGAAAAGTCTGCCGAAACAGGATATAGCCCTTTTCCATCTTTTCCTTCCGATTCTCCAAACAGCTGCTTCCACCATTCTGCCAAATAATGAACCCTAGGCTCATAGTTTACCATAAGTTCAAGATTTTTCCCTTTTCTGTGAAGAATATTTCTTACTGCTACATACTGGAGAACTTGATTTTCTTCCAAGTCAGGATTTTTAAAGTCGTCCATCGCAGCTTTTGCCCCCTTCATAAGCTCATCTATATCTATTCCTGCAGCTGCAATAGGAAGCAATCCCACTGCCGTCAGTACGGAAAATCTTCCACCTACATTGTCAGGAACAACAAATGTCTCATATCCTTCAGCTGTAGACAATGTCTTCAATGCTCCCTTTTCCTTATCAGTTGTAGCATATATTCTCTTTCCCGCCTCTTTCTTTCCATATCTTTCCTCTAAAAGTTTCTTAAATACCCTAAAGGCTATCGCAGGTTCTGTAGTAGTTCCAGACTTGGAAATAACATTTACTGAAAAATCCCTGTCCCCTATAATATCTATGAGATGCTGCAAATAAACACTGCTCATGTTGGTTCCTGCGAAATATATTTCAGGGGTATTCCTCTTTTCCTTAGAAAGCCCGTTATAGAAAGTATGAGATAAAAATTCTATGGCAGACTTTGCCCCTAGGTACGATCCTCCTATACCTATTACCACCAGTACTTCAGAGTCCTTTCTTATTTTTTCTGCAGCTTTTTTTATTCTAGTGAATTCTTCCCTGTCATAATTTTCTGGTAATGACACCCATCCTAGAAAATCATTTCCAGCACCTTTTCCTTCTGTTAGTACTTCATGTGCCAAACGTACATATGGCTTTATCTGGCTAATTTCATCTTCTCTAAAAAAGTTTTTTGCCAGCTGATAGTTAAATTTTAATTTCATAGTTTTACTTCCCTTTCGACATATAAAGCTGTTTTCCTGAAAATACACAGCTCTGCTTATAACTTAATTTACTCATCTTTATCAAAGTATACCAGAAAAATAGATCTTTTTCAATCCTTATAATATATAGCTCGACCCTTTTTTACAAGCTTTTCTCCTTTGGAACTTCAAAAAGTTCACTTATTGGCTCACTTTCAGATATTCTTTTTATTGTTTCTGCAAATATTTCACTTAATGAAAGTACTCTTAGCTTATCAAATATCTGTTCCTCAGTAAGTGGAATGCTGTCTGTTACCACCACCTTGGTAAGGGATGAGTTTTTAAGTCTTTCTATTGCAGCTCCTGAAAATACTGCATGAGTAGCACAGGCATATACTTGTTGTGCCCCTTCTTTAATGAGAGCTTCTGCTGCATTACATATTGTTCCTGCCGTATCAATCATGTCATCTATAAGTATTGCCTTTTTCCCTTGTACATCTCCTATGAGGTTCATTACTGTAGATTCATTCGCCTTGGACCTTCTCTTGTCTATAATTGCCAAAGGTGTATTGAGCCACTTTGCAAATCCTCTTGCTCTTTTTACTCCTCCGACATCAGGAGAAACCACCACAGTATTTTCAGAATCAAAACCATATTTTATAAAATATTTTGCCAAAATGGGCAGTGCTTCCATATGATCTACAGGTATATCAAAAAAACCCTGTATCTGTCTTGCATGTAAATCCATAGTGACTATCCTTGTTGCACCTGCTTCAGCCAAGAGGTTTGCCACAAGTTTTGCTGTAATTGGCTCTCTAGGACTTGCAGTCCTATCCTGTCTTGCATAACCATAATAGGGAATTACCGCTATTATTTCTTCTGCCGAAGATCTTCTTAAGGCATCAATAAAAATTAATAGCTCCATCAAACTGCTATTTACAGGTTTTGATGTGGAATGTACCACAAACACCTTACAACCTCTAATGGTTTCCTCTGGTTTTATAAAAGTTTCTCCATCGGCAAACCTGACTATCTTTAAGGGGGCTAAATCAACCCCCAGATATTCTACAATTTTTTCAGCAAGCTCCTTTCCCAAAGGACCTGCAAAAATTCTAATTTTCTTTTTATCTTCTTCACTAAAGGGCTTCATTTTGAATTATCCTTTCCGCTATCAGATTCTATACTTTGTTTTATTAAACTATTTTTCCTCTTAAACTCCTTAAAATACGACTTTTATTTTAAATAAATTTACTGTTTCTGATAAACTCTTACATAGTCCACCTTCATCTCTGTAGGAAAGTTTATATCTCCATCTTCCCCTGTCTTGTTTTGAAGAGCTACATTTATCATAAGAAAATGAGGTAGCTTAAAAGTATTTTCCGTTACTTTGGCAACCTTTTTCATAGAAAGTGTCTTGTAACGCCTTCCGTTAAAGTACCATTTTATTTCCTTTTCATTCCACTCCACAGAATAAACGTTGAAGTCTGTCAAATCTTCAGATTTCCTTATTTTCAAGTCTTTCCCGCTATTGGAATGATAAGTATTATCAGACTTTAATGCATGTGCTGTACCTGTTACCCTTTTTAAATTGTCTCCGTATACTTCAAATACATCTATCTCTTCTTCAGCAGGTGTATTTTTTGACTGAGAGTAATCTGAAGGCCAAGTCCAGAAAGCAGGCCATACTCCAACTCCTTTAGGCATTGCTGCCCTTATTTCTATTTTCCCATATTTCACATCGTACTTTCCCTTAGTATGCACAGCACCAGAGCTATATAATATTTTCCTGTCTTTTCCATCTATCTTAACCTTCTTGTCATATTCCTTCTTTAATTCTATGACAAGGTTTCCTTCCTTTACCTTGACATTGTCCCTTAGATAATAATGTTTTACTTTAAATCCATACTGGTCTATAAGTTCTCCATTTTCATTTACATAATTTCCTGAATTCCAAGGATTTCCATTTTCCCAGTAACTCCATTTACTGCTGTCCAGCTTATCTCCCTCAAATTCATCACTCCACACCAATTCCCAATCAGGCTTTTTTACCTTTTCCTCAATCTTTTTAATAAGTCTGGGCCCTATCTTCTTTGAGGGAACCTCCTCCTGTGGAACGTATACTTCCGCCGTTTCTTGTCCCTTATCTTTGGAATTCCCCGGCATCTCTATAATTTTCACATTCTTTCCTGTTTCGGGCTTTGCATTAGTTGAAAAGGAAATTCCGCTGATCAGTAATATTCCTAATATAAATAATTTCATTCATTTACCGCCTTTCATCATTTATTTTATATTGGATATCTTATATTTTAACATGAAACATAAAAAATTTAATAAAATTTTTATAAGTTCTGTTCTATAAATATTTCATATATATTATAACAAAAAAAACCGGCTCAAGTCCAGTTTAAAAATTATTTATATGAAATTTTTCAATAAAGCAGCCTGCTTTCCCTATAATAAAATTATATAGAATAAAAAGAACCGCCCCAAAAGACAGGTTATTGTAATAAAAACACCTAGCTTTTATTAGACAGTTCTTAATTTATATATGTTATGAAAAAACTACTAAAATTCTACTCCAAACCCTACTTTAAATACATTATCTGAAAGCCCTTTATACTCATAGGCAGTTGTCATATTAAAGCTGTTAAACTTATATCTTAATCCTACACCTAAGTTAAATGGACTGTCGTAGTCCAATCCTTCCACATATCCGCTTCCGTTTACAAAGCTCCTATCTCTATGGTAAGATTTTTTATTGAATCTATACTGATACTCAATGTTTCCAAACAAATCAACAGCTGAACCTAATGCCACTTCCCCCAACACTCCTAAAGTTGCATTGGCACTTGTACCAGAAGCCTTTTGAAGCCCCAGTCCATCTATTGCACCTTCCCTTACAGAAGTTATACCAAGCCCAATATATGGCTTAACATATCCTATATTTCCAGCGTATTTGGATCCTAGCCTTGTCTGAAAGTCAATAATTTTGGAATTAAACTTTATATCATCCTGAAATATTCCATTTGAAGAATATTTATGACTGTTGTGTGAATAAGTTAAAACACTTGACAAATCAACATTTTCAGTAAAATTATATCTTCCACTTAACATAAACTGATAAGAACCAAGATTTTCCTTTATCCCATCAAAATTTTCCTTATATTTCACCTTTGAATCCTGATAACCAAATCCTCCCCCAATGGTAACATTTCCAAACTTCTTAGTTCCGAGTATCGCTCCTCCGTTACTTGTGGTATTGTACTTAACTTCATTGGAATTATCTGTATATCTTCCTATGTTTCCAATGTATTGTATATCTAAGTTTGTTCCCGACTCGCTATTTCCCGCATTTTCAAGACCCGTAAATCCGCTTGCCGTAACATTTCTTGTTAAGTCTAAATCAACTTTTGATCTTGGAATGTAATACTTAGCTGATGTAGCTGGTGCTGCCGAAGTTACAGGTGTCGCCGGAGTTGTAGGTGTCGCCGGAGTTGTAGGCGTCGCCGGAGTTGTCGGTGTAGCTGATCCTCCTGTAGACAGATAAGTAGAGGCATTGGCAGCTGTTATGTTAGCATCCAGGTTCTGCGTCAATGTAACAGCAGCAGGTCCATTAATAGTTTGTACTGTCTGACCAGCCCCATTGACTACTACTAATGTTCCTCCTGATGCGACTGTAAAAGTATTACCGGCATCTATTGTACTTGCTCCTGATAAAGTTATTGTCGTTGTTCCCGCATTTAATGAGTAGTTGGACACCCCTTTTATACTTCCCCCTATATTCATATTTAGTCCAGGTCCTATAATGGACACTGCAGCAAACATATTTACACTTAAAATTAATGCTCCTATAGTTAGTAATTTTCTCATGAATCCTCCTAAATTTTATTTAGATTTATGTTACTTTTCATAAGTATAACATTTTTCTTAATAAAAGTCAAGTAGTTTTATAATAAGAAGATCCCTTTGTTATCGACTAAACATTGAAATAATCCTTCTCTCTACTGAATCTTTGTTGCTTTAAATCCTTATCAGAAATAGTAAGTTCCAAAGGATTTATGCCAAATTCCTCCAGTCTCCAGTCAATCCCTATATTTTCATCATTCCAAAGGATACCGCTGTCATATTCCGGTGAATAGAGATCCGTACACTTATATAAAAACTCTGTATCGTCTTCCAAAGTTAAAAAGCCATGGGCAAATCCTTCAGGAACATAAAACATTGTTTTATTTTCCTCCGACAAGATAATCCCGAACCATTGTCCAAAAGTTGGGCTATCCTTCCTTAAGTCTACTGCAACATCATAGACACTTCCTTTTACCACCCTCACAAGTTTCCCCTGAGTGAACTTTCTCTGGAAGTGAAGACCCCTTAGAACACCTTTTTTGGACTTTGAGTGATTGTCCTGTACAAATTTCATAGTAAGACCATGCTCTGCAAAAGCCTTTTCATTATACGTTTCTTGAAAAAAACCTCTTTCATCCCCAAATACTTTTGGCTTTATAATAACCAAATCCTTTATTGGAGTTTTTATTACTTCAAAATTGTTCATATTACTTACCTCCATACATCCTGTCATAATATTTCTGATAATCTCCCGATGCCACTTCCTCAACCCATTCCTGGTTTTCAAGATACCATTTTACCGTTTTTCTTATTCCTGTCTCAAAATCTGTTTCAGGATACCATCCCAGTTCCTTTGCTATTTTGGAAGGATCTATGGCATATCTCATATCATGCCCTAATCTATCCTGTACATATTCTATAAGGTTATAATTCACATTACTGATATCTGTTTTTAACACCTTTCTGTATTCCTCTGAAGATTCCAACTCCTCCTTCAGTATATCTATAATAAGTTTTACGATATTTATATTCTGCTCCTCATTAAATCCGCCTATATTGTAAACTTCTCCGATTTTTCCACCATTTACCACAAGGTCTATCCCCTTACAGTGATCTTCTACATAGAGCCAGTCACGTACATTTTCCCCTTTCCCGTAGACAGGCAGCTTTTTTCCTTCAAGAACATTTTTTATCATAACCGGAATCAGCTTTTCCGGAAAATGATAAGGTCCATAATTATTTGAACATCTTGTTATATTTATAGGCATCTTGTATGTTTCCCCATAGGCTACGACAATATGATCTGCCCCTGCTTTTGAAGATGAATAAGGGCTTCTCGGATCAAGCGGTGTTTCTTCCGTAAAGAAACTGTTCCCGTATGTTTTTAGATCCTTCCTATCCTTTACTACATTTTTAACTTCCTCATCTTCTATTCTTAAGTCTATTGACTTTTCATAATCCTTAGAAAGACTTCCATAGACTTCATCTGTGGAAACTTGAAGGTATTTTACCCCTTCCCTGTATACAGGATAGCCATTTTCATCCTTTCCTACAGTCCATGCATTTTTGGCATTTTCCAGAAGGTTCTGTGTTCCCAATATATTCGTTTCCAGAAATATCTGAGGATTTTCAATGGATCTGTCCACGTGAGACTCTGCAGCAAAATTTACCACATAGTCAATATCGTTTTCAGAAAAAATTCTTTCTATTTCACCTCTGTCCCTTATATCTACCTTTTCAAACTTTACTCTTTCGTCTTCTAATTCATCTTTTATCGTACCCAAATTTCCTGCATAAGTCAGAACGTCCACTACAATAACTTTTATTTCCTCTTTCCCTTCGTATTTCTTCAAGATATATTTTAAGAAATTGGATCCTATAAATCCCGCCGCTCCTGTTACTAAATATGTTTTCATGTGAAATCTCCCTTCCTTTATACTATATGTTATTATTTTTATAATGTATTATACAAAAATATTTTTTCTTAAATTCATTTATTTTTATTACTTGACAATGTATTTTTCTTTTATCCTTTTATTTATTTCCCTTCTTTTTTTATCAAATAACCAGCCCCATTTATTAAAATATTTTATTGCCGATTTTATATGTATTTGAGTCATTTTTCTGCTCCTATAGGACTCCTTGGCATGGTTATGGATTATTTCTGCTTCAGGAAAATACATTGTACGAGAAATATCATTCATACGTCGGCTTAAATCAAAATCCTCCATATACATGAAATATCTCTCATCAAATCCTCCCATTTCAAGAAGTTTTTTCGTTCTAAGAAACATGAAACAGCCGGACAATATAGGGACTTCCATTATTTTGTTATAACCACTCCAACGCATCTCATAGTAGTGATCCAGCTTTTCCCTCAATCCCTTGAAGGGAAAAAACCTTCTAAATATGAGATTTAGAGGTGTCGGAATTAGTTTACATAAATACTGCATCTCCCCGTCAGGATATCTTACTGTCGGCATCACCTGACCCACATCCATATTATTTTCCATATATTCATACAACTTTTCCAAAGTTCCTTTATTAAAATAAATATCCGGATTTAAGATTAAATGGTATTTAGATATTATCTTTCCATTATTTTTCAGTTTTTTTATTATTTTGTTATGTCCAAAGCCATAGCCGCCATTTTTATTATTGAAGTTATATTCTATTTTTTTCAGAATATTTCCTATCCCCTCCTTTTCCCTTATTTCTGCTATAATCTGATCCAATTCCCCTTCCAGTGTGTTTTCTGGAGAATTATCTGATATATACAGCTTTACATCAAGCTCTGTTTTAAAAAAAGAGGATATCACCTTTTCAAGCTCTTCTCGTTTTGTATTATAGGTTACTAGACTTGCTGTTATATCTAGCATTTGATTCTCCTTTCTTTATTTTTACTTATTAGAACGATAGATACAGTTATTTATTTTTTTAATTTATATATCAGCTATCCCGTATTTTATTGATATCATTTTTATAATATAACTTTAATTTTTATAATTCCCAATATTCTTCTATAGAATAAACCTCTTTTCCTAAAAACACCATCCCAACTAAAATTATTTCCTTTACTCCATTTTCTCTCAATTTATAAATATATTTCTTTTCTTTTATCTGTTCCAGTGCTTCTTTTCCTAACTTTTCTAAATCACTTTCTTTTTTAGCTACTTTAAATTCAAATATAAAGCCTGCTTTTCGTTTATCAAATGGTTCCAATACCAAGTCTGCCCTTCCATGTCCCATTTCATCATTTGACATTATATTATACTGCATATCTAGACTTAAAATCATTCCCAACAACAAATTATGATATGGCTTTTCTTCTGTCCCAATATTGTGATAACTTACTGAATTTAGCATTATTTGCTGTAAATAATACTTGTATTTTCCAATATCTTTCTTTAGTAAATTTTTTATCATTTCTCTAAAATTGCTTTTCGGCTTTAATACAATATCTAAAAATGTATTTTTGAAAAAATATCTCACTTCTTCATTTGGTATTTTTAGTTCATATTCATCTAATCCCATTTTTTCTTTTATTGTCAAATATCCGCTATGGAGCATCAATTGCCATATTTCACGATTGTTTGACAAATCAAGCATATTTGATGCCATATAAATTTGCTCTTCTAAAGTTTCTCCCAAAAGTAATTGTTCTAATTTTTCAATTATTTCAAAATTTCCTGTCGTTACAGAGTTTTTTATTATATCTATTATTTCTTTATTATCTGATACATTTATCCAGTTTGGCTGAATAGATCTCTCATTGGCATAGCTCATTATACTCCACGGATTGTAGACCTGTATTTCACCAAATTTATAGCCATTATACCATTTTTGAACTTCTTCCAGCTCGTAATCCAGTTTATAATAGTTCAATAATTCTATAATTTCGTCTTCCAAAAGTCCAAAATATTCTGAAAAATTACTAGAAATAACAGTATTTACCATTAAATTATTTAAGCCTGAAAAGATTCCTTCCTTTGCCACTCTTAAAATTCCAGTAAGTACCCCTTTTTCTAAATACTCATTATCTTTTAGTACACCTGATAAAAAATTTCTAAAAAAATTAATTCCTGCATCATAATATCCTTCAAAATATGCACTTCTTATTGGATTATCATATTCATCTATCAAGATAATTGTTTTTTTTCCATAATAGATATACAAATATTCTGTTAAATTTTTTAATGAATCTCTCCAATCCACATCATCTTTTTTAGACTTAATTTTTTCAAAATATTCTTTCTGCTCTCCAGATAACTTTTCTTCAACAAAATCAAATTTCCCATAAATATTACATATAATTGATTTCATCTTGTTATAAGTTTCTTCCCAAGTTTTAAATTTCACATCTTTAAAACTGAAATAAATCACTGGATATTGCCCTTGTTCTGACATATACTCTGTTTTTGAAATAGCTAATCCATCAAATAATTTTTTGTTAATCTCAGAATTTTGTATATCAAAAAAATATTTTAACATACTCATATTTAATGTTTTTCCAAATCTTCTTGGTCTTGTAAATAATTTTACTTTACCTGATTGTATTAAAATATCTTTTATAAAATCACTTTTATCAATATAGTAATGATTTCCCTTTATCATATCTCCGAAGTCATCTATTCCTATTGGTATTATTTTTTTATCTCTCATTTTTTCACCTCATAATTTTTTTTAATTAACCCATTTTTTATATTATACAAAAAAGACTGAAATAAGTCCAGTCTTTAAAATTTTAAAATTCTCCATTTTCTTTCATTTCTTCCAAAAACCTATCAATTCCTGATTGCCAATTTGGAAGTTTTTCTCCCAGTAATTTTTCTACTTTTGTAGAATCAAGTTTGGAATATTCAGGTCTTGCTGCCGGAAGATTAAATTCCTTTGTTTTAGCTCTTCCTAATGTTCCGCTCCATCCTATTTTATCCAGAACATATTTAGCCTGATCAAATTTACTTGCCACGCCATCATTGGAAATATGGTAAAGTCCATATTTCTCCGTTTGAATTAATTTCCATGAAAATTCCGCCAAATCTCTTGAATATGTAGGTGCTGAAATTTGATCATCAACAATATTTAACCTCTCCCTTGTTTTACTCCAATTTATTACCTGTTTAACAAAATTATTATTTGCAATCCCAAACATCCATGAAGTTCTTATTACAAAGGATTTTTCATAATTTTTTAAAACCAAATTTTCTCCTTGTGCCTTAGA
>JBGXYD010000061.1:0-16864 GCA_041815005.1 Leptotrichia sp.
AAATTATAAATAATGGAGGTAGTAATTATGATATCAGCAACAGGAGCATTAATTGGTTTAGGTATAGCAATTATTTTAATAGTAAAAAAATTTAATCCGGCTTATTCATTAATAATAGGTTCTTTTTTTGGAGGTATAATTGGAGGGGCAGGATTAGTAGAGACAGTAGGATTTATGATAAAAGGGGCTCAAGGAATGATGCCCGCAATCCTAAGGATTATAACTGCAGGGATTTTGGCAGGGGTACTTATTGAAACTGGAGCAGCAAATAAAATTGCTGAAACTATAGTAGAAAAAATGGGAGAAAAAAGAGCAATCTTCGCCTTAGTAATTTCTACTTTTATATTAACAGCAGTAGGAGTATTTATAGATATAGCTGTTATTACAGTTGCTCCTATAGCAATTGCTTTAGCAAAGAGAGTAGGAATATCAAAAACAGCAATTTTAATATCAATGATAGGAGGAGGAAAATCTGGGAATATAATTTCTCCTAATCCAAATGCAATAGCAGCTTCTGAAGCATTTAAAGTTCCCTTGACTTCAGTGATGTTTTCAGGAATCATTCCGGCAATAATAGGAATCTCTATCACAATAATTGTTGCAAATTTTTTATCTAAAAAAGGTGCTGAAATATTAGAGTCTGATACTCAATATAGTGTAGTAGAACAAGCCTCTCCTTCATTTTTGGCAGCAATAATAGGACCGTTATGTGCAATAGGTCTTCTTGCATTGAGACCATTAATGAATATAGTTATTGATCCCCTTATTGCATTACCTACAGGTGGGATTATAGGATGTGTTGCAATGGGTAAACTAAAGCATATAAATGAGTATTGTAAAACAGGATTAAACAAAATGGTAATGGTAGCCATTATTTTAATAGGAACTGGGACATTGGCAGGGATAATTTCAAATTCAAATATAAAAGATATAATAACTATGCTATTAAATTCTACAGGAGCACCGGCATTTTTATTAGCACCACTTTCAGGGATACTTATGTCTGCAGCAACAGCTTCGACTACTTCTGGAACAGCAGTAGCAAGTCAAGTATTTGGACCATCTATAGTGTCTTTAGGAGTAGGGCCACTAAATGCAGCTGCAATGATCCATAGCGGAGCAACTGTATTAGATCATTTACCACATGGAAGTTTTTTTCATGCAACAGGTGGTGCAGTAAATATGGAAATGAAAGACAGACTTTTGTTAATTCCGTTTGAAAGTCTGATAGGGTTAACTTTAACTCTAGTATCTACAATATTGTTTGGAATTATCGGTATTTAAGAACGAAGGTGAGGAGTAAATATGGGAAACAGAATGAAAATCACAATAGCTGTAGATTCGTTTAAGGGAAGTGCCTCATCCGATGAAGCAGCAGAATGTATAGAAAAGGGAATAAGAAAATTTTCTAAGATTAATCCGGAGATAGTAAAAATACCCATAGCAGATGGAGGAGAAGGTACAGTAGATGCAGTGGTAAAGGCTACTAATGGAGTACTTGAGTATTTGGAAGTGCCTGGACCTCTAGGAGAACCTGTAAATGCCAAATTTGGATTTATTCATGATAATACTGCCATTTTGGAAATGGCGGAAGCTTCAGGAATAAATCTTATAACTGCAGCGAAAAAGAATCCTTTTAAAACGAATACCTATGGTGTTGGAGAAATTTTAAAGCATATTCTGGATAAGGGAATAAGGAAAATATTTATAGGTGTAGGGGGAAGTGCCACAAATGACGGTGGGGCAGGAATGCTTCACTCACTGGGAGTTAGGTTTTATGATAAAGAGGGGAAGGTATTGGGATACTGTCCTGAAGAGCTGAAAAGGTTATCCAAAATAGATATATCAGGTCTGGACAAAAGGATACTGGAATCGAAAATAACTGTTTTATCAGATGTTTCAAACCCTTTGTGTGGAGAAAAGGGGGCCTCCCACGTATATGGACCCCAAAAGGGAGCCGGCCCTGAAGATGTAAAAATTCTTGATAAAATTCTTAAAAATTATGGAGAAATCATTGACAAGGAACTTGGAAACTCCTTTATGGAAAAGCCTGGGACAGGGGCTGCAGGTGGACTGGGATATGCCTTGCTTAGTATATGTCGGTCTGAATTTAGTGTGGGGATCAATGAAATTGTAAAATTGATAGGTCTTGAAAAGGAAATAAAAGAGTCTGATCTGGTAATAACCGGAGAAGGAAGGATAGACAATCAGTCTGTGCATGGAAAGGCTCCCATAGGAATTGCCAAAATAGCCAAAAAATATAATCTTCCTGTAATTGCAATTGTAGGAAGCTCTGCATTGGAACTGGAGGATATATACGAAAATGGGATTGATTTGGTAATGGATATAATAAATGAGCCTATGGAACTGGAAAAGGCAATGAATAATGTAAAAAAACTTCTGGAATTTGCAGGAAATAAGGCAATAAGGGCATATTCATTGAATCTAGACAGATAATGAGAAAGGTACTTTGAATCATTTAGTCAGTACAAAAAAAAGTAAATAAAGCATATAAGATGAGAAAATAGGATATCTTCATATCAGCTAGAGATAAGCTGATAGCTTATAAAGCCTGGAAATTATATGTGAACTGTAGCAAAAAAGTAGAATAAGATAAAAGGTTTCTTAATATGATGAAGGTTATGCTAAGAAATCTTTTTAGTTAGGAGGGTAAGTATTATGAAAATGGTAAAAATTGATAAGGTGGAATTGCCAGCACTTGGGATAGGTACATGGAAAATGGGAGATAATCCATCCAAAAGAAGAGAAGAGATGGAAAGTATAAGGTATGCACTGGACAACGGAGTTAAGCTGATAGATACAGCTGAAATGTATGGTAATGGAGCAAGTGAGGAGCTTATAGGGGAAACCATAAAGGGATACAAAAGGGAAGAACTTTATATTGTGTCAAAGGTTCTTCCAAGCAATGCTGGAAAAAACAGAATAATGTTATCCTGTGAGAATAGTTTAAACAAATTAGGGACAGAATATCTTGACATGTATCTGTTACATTGGAGAGGAACAGTCCCTTTCAGGGAAACTATAGAATGCATGGAGAGACTGAAATCTGAAGGTAAAATAAAAAACTGGGGAGTATCCAATATGGACATTGATGATATGAAGGAAATAATGGAGATACCTGACGGCAAGAATTGTAAGGTAAATCAGGTACTTTATCATTTGGGTTCAAAAGGGATAGAATTTTCTTTAAAACCTTACACTGATAAAAATGGTATTGTTACAATGGCTTATTGCCCTATAGCTCAGTCAGGTTCCTTAAGGGAGGGGCTACTTACATCATCAAGTATTTTAAAAGTTGGGGAAAAATACGGAATAACTCCTATTCAGGTTATTCTTTCCTATATACTTGGGAAAGAAAATACAATAGCAATTCCTAAAGCAGCCAAGCTTGAGCATATGAAGGAGCTGTTGGAATGCCGTAATATTGTACTTGATTCTGAGGATATAGAGCAACTTGAAAGGGAATATCCAAAACCTATAAAAAAAGAACCCCTTGATATTGAATAGTGCTGACTGAATAAATTAGCCTGAATAAAGAAGCCTTTTATAGGTGGAATCCATAACAAGGGAAGCTAAAGGAGCTGTTATAAGTATGGAAACTACTGCTGTTGCCAATATGATATTTCCAGAGTCTAGTCCTAGTGACAGAGGAATTCCTCCTATGGCAGCCTGGACAGTGGCTTTAGGGCAGTAAGCTATCATACAGAAAAGACGTTCCTTTTTATTTAGTGAAGTTCGGATTAATGAAAGCAGAACTCCAGACATTCGAAATGCCAGTGCTATAAGGATTAATATCAGAGGTGAAACACCTGAAAAAGCGATATATCCGATATCCACAGTAGCTCCCACTAGAACAAATAACAGAAGTTCCGAAGCAATCCACAATTTTGAATATTTGAGGGAAAGTCTTCGTGCAAGAATATTGTATTTCTGGTTTATAGTTCCACCTAAGGTCATTATGGCAATAAGTCCTGAAAAAGGTACACTCTCTTTGATTGAATCTTCTAGAGATACTAATAGGAAGGAAATACTTAGGATAATTATGACTTTTACACTATCTCTAAGATGGAATTTTCTAAAAAAAAGAATTAAGAAAAAACCACATATACATCCACATAAAATTCCAAATAAAATGGAAATAGGAATTTGTAATAAATTCAATGGGGAAAAATTTCCACTGGAAGCAAGAGATAAAAAGGATGTAAATAGTACAATTACATATATATCATCAACAGAGGCACCTGCCATTATAAGTTGGGGAATACTTTTTTCTTTTCCATACCCCTCTTCTGACAGCTTAAGCATCTTTGGGATAACAACTGCTGGGGAAACTGCCGCTAAAACAGCACCTAGAACTGCAGCATCAGAAGATGGAATATTTAGAAGTTTAGGGGCAAATAAAAGAACTCCTATTATTTCCGCCGTTGCTGGAAGAAAGCACATTAAAAGGGCAGGTCTGCCCACCTTTTTTAAGTCATCCATATTGAGATTAAGTCCAGCCCTTGTCAGAATAACAATGAGAGCTATTTGTCTTAAATCCTTAGAAATATTTAAAATCTTCATATCCAGCAAATTTAACATATATGGTCCCAAAATAATACCAGTTGCCAACATTCCCATTAATTTTGGAAGCCTGATCTTATCGGAAACAGTCGCTAGAATTAAACTACATAAAAAAATTAAAGCAAAGCTTAGCAGCATCTGATATGCCTCCCTTCAGTATTTATTTTCTCAGCAATATCATTTTTTTGTTCTAAAATAAATTATATATAAATTATAGCATACTTTGAATTGAATTAACCATACAAAAAAAGTCTTATTTTGCTTGACATAAGTTTATCTTAAGATATAATAATAGTAAAGGAAAGTATTTGGAATGTTAATAGAAACATAAAATATTAGATATTTAAAAAATATGTACTTTTTGAGAAATCAAAAAGTAGCAATACAAAGATTAAACATCAAATAAAACTAGGAGGGAAAATATGGAAAATTTTAAATTTCATGCGTATACAGAAATACTTTTTGGAAAAGGGGAGATAAAAAAACTGCAAAGTGTTATGGAAAAATATGGAAAAAACGTCCTTTTACTTTATGGGGGCGGAAGTATAAAGAAAAACGGTATATATGATGAATTGTATAGTCTTCTTGGCGGATTTAATATATTTGAGCTGGGGGGAGTAGAGCCTAATCCAAGGGTAGAAACTGTACGTCTTGGGGTTGAAATATGTAGAAGGGAGAAAATAGATGTAGTTCTCGCAGCTGGTGGGGGAAGTGTAATAGATTGTGGAAAAGTGATAGCAGCAGGGGTGGACTATGAGGGAGATGCGTGGGATATAGTCCTTGATCCCTCAAAGATAAAGAAGGTGCTTCCGATAGTTACTATACTCACACTTGCAGCTACAGGATCTGAAATGAATAGGAATGCTGTCATTTCAGATATGGAACTTAATGATAAGATAGGAACGGGGCACTGGGATATGATACCTAAAGCTTCAATACTGGATCCCACTTATATGTACACACTTCCTCCAATCCAGACTGCTGCCGGAACGGCTGACATTATGTCCCATGTGATTGAGAACTATTTTAAGAGGGAAAAGGGGGCATTTATCCAGGATAGATTTTCTGAAGGGATACTGGAGGCTTGTATAAAATACTGCCCTATAGCATTGAAGGAGCCTCAAAATTATGAAGCAAGGGCAAATCTTATGTGGGCAAGTACAACAGCACTAAATGGGCTATGTGGTGTAGGAAAAGGGGGTGCATGGAGCTGTCATTCTATAGAACATCAGCTAAGTGCCTATTATGATATAACCCATGGGGTAGGGCTTGCCATTATAATTCCAAAATGGATGAGATATGTATTAAACGAAGAAACAGTTGACAAGTTCTGTGACTATGCAGTAAATGTATGGCACTTTGAGGAAAAATCTGATAATGTTGAAGATAGGTTTGCCCTTGCAAATAAAGGAATAGATGCGACAGAAAAATTCTTTATTGACTGTGGAATACCTGCCAATCTGAGTGAGCTTGGAATAGGGGAGGAAAAATTTGAAGAGATGGCACAAAAGGCTACTTCAGGCGGAAAGCTGGATACGGCATATGTACCTTTAAATAAGGAAGATGTAGTAAAAATATACAGAATGTGTCTATAAGCAGAGAAAGCCCAAATAAAATTTGTTTTTAGACAGGGTTACTTTAATATGAAAAATAATATATAATATAGGAAATAAGACGAATAAATAAAATTATCGGAGTGGAAAATGAAAAAAAGTTCAGTGGAAAATTTCCAGATTATAAGTTTTAACTATAAAAACCTATCTCTTGAAGAGAGGGAGAGGTTTTTGCAGACAGGGTACAGGGATATACTTGAGAAGTATCATAAAAAAAAGATTATAAAGGGTTATGTAGCTGTGGAGACCTGTCTTAGGGTTGAACTATATTTGGATGTTTCTGAAGATTTTCATATTGGAATGCTTCAGAGGGATTTTAACAGTAAAAATGATAAAAATTATAAAGGGAAAGAGGGGGTGGAATATCTCCTGAAGGTTATATGCGGACTGGAATCTGTAATAAAGGGGGAAGATCAGATTATGGTTCAATTGAAAAAAGCATATTTTAAAAGCTTTGAGGTGGGGAAATCTTCCCCCCTTCTTAATATAATATTTAATAGCAGTATAGAAGCAGGGAAGAGATTTAGAAATGAAAGCAGAATAAACGAAAGAAATGTATCCCTTGATTCGATAGCCGTAAAATTTATAAAATCAAAGATATCCCCTTTAAAGAATAAAAAGATATTTATAATAGGGATAGGAGACTTAAGTCAGGCAATACTAGCTCTTTTGCATAAATCTGAAAAATGCCATTTGACAATGACAAACAGAAGTTTTAGGAAATCTGTAGAAATACAGCAAATATTTGAAGGGGTAAAAATGGTAGAATTTCGTGAAAAATATAAACTTGTGAAGGAAAGCGATGTAATAGTAAGTGCCACTTCCGCCCCTCATCTTGTCCTGATAAAGGAGAAAATGGAAGACATACTGAATGACGGGAAAAAAAGATTTTTCCTTGATCTGGCAGTTCCAAAGGATATTGATGTGGAAATAGGAAAAAATAAAAATGTACTTCTCTATCATCTGGAGGATATATGGGATGAATACAATAAAAATGTGGAAAAAAGGGATGAAATAGTGGAAAAATATTATTACATAATAGATAAACAGTTGGAAAAAATAGTGGAGAAGATATGGAAGAGGGACATCTATCTCCAGAAGGGGAGTGTGCCGGAAAGAAGGGGAATAAATGGATTCTAACAGGATTATAATCGGTACAAGGGGAAGTATTTTAGCATTGGCACAGGCTCAGGAAATAAAAAAGATGCTTGTGGAAAAATACGAAGAAATACGAAAAAAAAGAGATTTTCAAGGGATAAAAGGCTTTTCAAGGGATATTCCTTTGGAAGTGGAGATAAAGGTTATAGTAACTACCGGGGATAAGGATATGCGAGACTTTAAAAAAATAGGTGGGATCACTCGAAAGGATATATTTGTTAAGGAAATAGAAAAAGAGATGCTGGAAGGGAAAACGGATATTGCAGTCCATTCTCTAAAGGATATGCCCCAGATTACACCTAAAGGACTTTTGAATGCCTGTTTTCCTATACGTGAAGACAGTCGAGATATATTGGTTTCAAGGGCAGGAAAAAAACTTTTAGAACTTCCTGTAAATTCAGTAATTGGGACAGGGAGCATAAGGCGGGAGTCGGAGCTGTTAAACTTGAGAAAGGATATTGTAGTAAAGTCCATAAGGGGAAATATCCATACAAGGCTAGCCAAACTTGATGCAGGAGAGTATGATGCCATTATCCTTGCGGCGGCAGGTCTTAAAAGGACTGGCCTTGAAGCAAGGATTACCGAGTATTTTGAAATAGAGAAAATAATGCCGTCTCCTGGACAGGGGATTTTATGTGTTCAGTGCAGAAAAAACGATATAAGGATACGAAGTCTGCTAGAAATGATAGATAATGAGGAAGTAAGGGTAATGTGCGAAGTCGAAAGGGAATTTTCCCGTTCCTTTGATGGAGGTTGTCATACCCCTGTGGGCTGTAACGCTGTGATTAAAGGAGATATGATAAGCATAAAGGGAATGTACAACGTGGAAGGGAAAAGGATATTTTTAAATATAGAAGGTGACAAGAGGAATTTTCAAAATCTTATAGCAATATTAATCAGAAAAATGAAGAAGGAGATTGGAGGGAACATTGAATAACAAGGGAAAGGTATATATTGCTGGTGCAGGCTGCGGAGATGAGCAACTTATAACATTGAAATTAAAAAATATTATAAAAAGGGCAGACTGTATCATTTATGACAGACTTATAAATAAAAATATCTTACGATACGCTAAAAAAAATACGGAACTTATATATATGGGAAAGGAATCTACTGAAGGAGGGAAACTTCAGGAAGATATAAATAGGCTACTGGTGGAAAAGGGGAAACAGAATATCATAGTGTTAAGGCTTAAAGGTGGGGATCCCTTTGTTTTTGGGCGTGGTGGTGAGGAAATAGAAAGACTTGTGGAAGAGGGGATATCCTTTGAAGTGATACCCGGCATAAGCTCCTCCATTGCTGTACCTGCCTATGCTGGAATACCTGTAGCCCACAGGGGGATAAATGCCTCCTTTCATGTATTTACAGGACATGTGAAAATTGATAGGGATGAGCTGGATTTTCCGATAATAGCAAAGCTGGGGGGGACACTTGTGTTTCTTATGGGGCTTTCCAATCTGGGGAAGATTACCGAAAATCTTATGAAAAATGGAAAGGACAGAAATACACCTGTTGCAGTAATAAAGGAAGGAACGACATCAAAACAGGAGGTATATGAAGGAACTCTGAAAGATATATCTGAAATTATATTGAAAAATAATGTGAAGCCCCCTGCAGTCATAGTGATTGGAGAAACTGTAAACCTAAGAAATACTATGAAGTGGTTTGAGGAAAAACCTTTATTCGGGAAAAATATACTTGTTACACGAAATATGGAAAAGCAGGGGGACATATCTGACAGGATAAATGAGCTTGGGGGTCAAGCCATATCGCTCCCTTCTATAAAAATAGAATATATAGATTTTGAGATGCCGAATCTTTCAGAGTATAAGGCTATTCTTTTTAATAGTGTAAATTCTGTAACAGGTTTTATGGAAAAGGTGGCGGATATGAGGCAGTTAAAGGATGTAAAAATAGGTGCCGTAGGAGAAAAGACAGCAGAAGAATTAAGAAGATACAAGATAATACCTGATTTCTTTCCAAATGAATATACTGGAGACAGGCTGGCGGAAGAATGTGTAAACTTTACAGAGGAAGGAGATAAAATACTGTTTTCATTATCAGATATTTCAAAAATTGATGATGAGAAGTATACGGAACTGTACAATAGAAAATACAAAAAATTGACAGTATATAGAACGCTAAAAATCAAAAATACAAGGACTGACAGTGAAGAGGCAGTGAAAAAAAGTGATATTTTGATGTTTCTCAGTTCTTCAGCTTTTGAAGCCTTTGCTGGAAGTCTCGGTTTAGATAAAATAGAGGGAAATGATAATATAAGAGGAATTCTTAATGGGAAAATAATAGCTTCTATAGGCCCTGTTACTACAAGGACAATAGAGAAATATGGACTAAAGGTGGGGATAGAAGCAGAAAAGTATACAGAAGAGGGACTTTTGGAAAAAATAATAAAAAGCGTTTAGTTAATAGAAAGAAAATGATAATCTTGTGATAATACAGATGAGAATTTTAGGAGGAAGAAAAATGAACAGGTCAAATTCAGAAAAACTTTATATAAGGGCAAAAAAATCTATACCCGGAGGAGTGAACAGTCCAGTGAGGGCATTTCAGTCAGTAAAGAAAGATTATCCGATATTTATAAAAAGAGCTGAGGGAAGCACCCTCTATGATGAGGATGGAAATGAGTATATAGACTGTATAGGATCTTGGGGGCCTATGATTTTAGGCCATAATAATCCTGAAGTTCTAAAGACTGTAAAAGAGACTATAGAAAAAGGGACTTCCTTTGGACTTCCCACAGGAATGGAAGTGGAGTTAGCTGAACTTGTAAAGTCATGTTTTACATCAATAGATAAGTTGCGGCTTACCACTTCGGGAACAGAAGCTGCAATGGCAGCAGTAAGGGTTGCAAGGGCATTTACAGGTAAAAATAAAATATTAAAATTTGAAGGATGTTATCATGGACATTCTGATGCTTTGATGGTTAAAGCTGGGTCAGGGCTACTTACATACGAGCATCAGGATAGTAATGGAATAACAGAAGGGGTGATAAAGGATACCTTGACTCTCCCCTTTGGAAATATTGATAAAGTGGAGAAACTTCTAAATGGGGAAAAGGATGTAGCCTGCATTATAATTGAGCCTATTCCTGCAAACATGGGGCTTATAGAAACAGAAGCTGATTTTTTAAAAGGACTTAGGAGAATTACGGAGGAAAAGGAAATTTTACTAATATTTGATGAGGTAATAAGCGGTTTTAGGATAGCCCTTGGAGGAGCACAGGAACTTTATGGGATAGTTCCTGATATAACAATACTGGGGAAAATAATAGGCGGAGGCTATCCTGTGGGGGGCTTCGGAGGAAGAGAGGAGATTATGAACATGATATCCCCTTCAGGGAATGTTTATCATGCAGGGACACTATCAGGGAATCCTGTTTCAGTGGCTGCAGGAATAAAAACAATATCCATTTTAAAGGAAAATCCTGAAATATATAAAAGGCTTGATAAAAAGACCGGGGATTTTGTATTAGAAATAGACAGACTTATAAGGGGGTACGGAATAAGTGCTACTGTAAACCGTATGGGAAGTCTTTTTACAATATTTTTTTCAAAAGATAAGGTAAAGGATTTGAATGACGCGATAAAAACAGATGATGAGATGTATAATATTTATTTTGACGCGATGCTTGAAAATGGTGTTATGGTTCCTCCGTCAAAATACGAAGCACACTTTATATCTGATGCCCATACACAGGAGGATATGGAATGCATGCTGTTAGTGATAAAAAAGGCATTTGAGAAAATAAGGAAATATTCCGATAAAGATTAAGAGATTGGATATAAAATAAGAAAATTTAGTTCTATAAATTGACTGGATACAGGAAGAAAGGAGTGTGAAATGGAGAAAACAAAGGAGATATACCTTTATATAATAAGACATGGAGAAACAGAATGGAATGTACAGAGAAAATTTCAGGGACAACTGGACTCCCAACTGACAAAACTGGGGAAAAGGACACTTGAAGAGGTGGGAAAAGAGCTTCAAAATATAGATTTTCAGGGGGTGTACACGAGTAATCTCAGAAGAGCTGAAGAGTCTGCAAGAATTATTATGGGAAAAAATAGGAATATTCCGAAAAAAACTCTTAAAATAAAAAGCATGGAAGAGCTTAATGAAATTTATTTTGGTGATTGGCAGGGGCTGACTTTTGAAGAAATTAAAAGGAAGTATCCTGAGGAATGTTACAACTACTTTAACAATCACGAGAAATATAGTAGTTATTCTTTTGGAGGGGAGGAACTTCAAGCTGCCCTTGACAGATTTATTACAGGAATTATGAAGATATTACATTATGAAGGTAGAAAAACAAAAGAGGAAGTTATCAATCATAAAATGGATACTGAAAAGTTTCCAGAGGAAAAAGACAATGGAAACAGTATATATACAGCAAAAAAACAAGGCAGTATAAATGAAAATAGACAAATATACGAAGTAGACAAAACAGATAAATTAAATATACTGGTGGTTACACATGGAGGTATACTTGGGCTATTTATGAACGATATTGAAAAGAAAGGAAAAAAAGGAGATTTTTTAAAAAAGAAGGTAATAAAAAACGGGGAATACAGGATATTTTCCTATAAAAATGGAAAGTTTTTTGTGGAAAAATAAGGGTGATGAAATTAAAATAACAAAATAACCTTTGGTATGTAATAAACATTGGAATAAAAACTGATAATATATAAAGAAAGGAGGATAGAAGTCGATGATTTGGATTATCGGAGGAACAAAGGATTCAAGGGATATAATGGAAAAAGTTATAGCTGTTAGCAAAGAAGGAATTATTATAAGTACAGCTACAAAATATGGTGGGGAACTTTTGAAGGAATATAAGAATGCAAATAACGGCAGGGAAATAATAATTATGTCGGAAAAATTAGACGAATCAGAGATAGAGAGCCTTATAAAGGAAAAAGGAGTAAACCTTGTAATAGATGCCAGCCATCCTTATGCCCAGAATATAAGTAAAATCGCTATTGATGTTACAGGAAGAATGTCAGTAAGGTATATACGGTTTGAAAGGAAAATGCTAAATTACGGAAATGAAAATACTAGAAGATTTTCCACAATGGGGGAAATGAAAAAATTTGTTAAGGGTTTAAAAAATAGAAATATACTAAGTACACTGGGATCTAACAATTTGGAGGAAATAAAGGAAATGGGGGAGAAAAATAATCTGTATATAAGGATACTCCCTACGACATCTTCAATTCAGAGGGCAGAAGAACTGGGATATTTACCTTCTAAAATAATAGGGATTCAGGGACCTGTGGATAAGATGTTAAATAAGGCAATGATTAAAAGCTACAAAATAGATTATCTTATAACTAAAGAAAGCGGGGCAGCAGGGGGAGAGCTGGAAAAAATAGAAGCATGCAGGGAAGAGGGGGTAACAGTACTTATACTTACAAGACCTTATATAAATTATGGTATTGTCTATAATGAAATAGAAGATCTTATAAAAAATGAATTTTAAAAATAAAGGGCTATAATTCAAATATGAAGCTATTCTAACTGTTATTGCCATCTATTTGCCATTTTATTCTTTTCCAGTAATCCGCTGTAATTTAAATATGAAAGCGATTTTAAAAAAGTATCTGTATCTGAGATATAATGGGGCTAAGGTTATGTTCAAATATAAAAACTTTTCTAAATTAAAATCTCTAATCATATTTTAATGCTCGATGTGCTAGAATTAATCACAAAATAAAATTGTTAAAGAGGTGATTATTATAGAAAATATGGAAATAATTTTTAGGAGAAAATTGTAAATATGAATACAAAAGTAAAAAAAACCAAAAAGAAATTATTTATAACAGTTGTACTAATATTATCTATTTTAATTTTCTGCTTAATATATTTAACAAAAAATAATTATGGAAAAAATGATAATAAAATAAAAGTATTTTCCCTTTATGGCACACCTAGTCGAAAAATATCAGAATTAGCTAAAGAAGAGCTTGAGAAAAAAGGTTATAAAGTAAATATAAGTTCTTTAAACCTCTTTTCCTTAATAGATTATGATGTAGTCTTTGAAAAACTGGAAAAGGAAAAGGAGCTGAAGGATAAGGGAAAAATTAAAATACAAGATGCATTTGGACGTTATATAGGATTTTATTCCTTAAAATATAGAGATATAGAAGAAATTCCTGAAGAACTGGAAATCTAGTTTCCAGACTATTATTTAAAAACATACGAGGAGAAAGCGGTTAAAATACTTGTTGATAAAAAATTATTTTATTTAAAGGATAAACATAAGGGTTATAAATTAAACAATATAAAAAGTAAGAAAAATTTTAAAATAAAAGGGAAATATAATGGAGAAAATATAATTTTTAATATAGAGGAAAAACTTTTAAAGGAGGGGGGATTGATTTTCCTGACAGGAAGTACTGTAAACCACTTAAAAAAGGAAAATAAAAACTTACTTGTTTTGGAAGAAGAAATTCCTGATGATGATGTTGGTCTATTTGTAAATAAGGATATTAAAAATTCTGAAAAAATAAAAGATTTTGAGAATGCTGTTAAAAATGCTATTGAAAAACTTAAAAATGATAAAGATTTTTCAGACTTTCATTTTAAAAATACAGAATAATTTTTAAAGGAATACTTTCGAGTGTTAAAAAGTACAAAAAATCTTATTATGACTAAAATTTTCCTTATTAAAAATTATTTCTAAAATAGGATAAGAAATAAGGGAATTATTATTTCTAAATAATTCATTTATAATAGAGATGATTTTAGTTCTATGTAAAAATAACATTTATAAAAATTATGGAAGAAGGTATAAAATATGAATAAAAAAATTTCAAAAAGATTTTTATCAATGTTTTTTCTTTTGGGAATTAAATCGTTTTCAATGAATATTATGAGTATTGATGTGGAGTGCCCCATAGGTGGAGAGAAGTTTAAAGCTGAGGTTGCAGTTTCGGGCTATATTCAAGGTCAAAGAACAGATATGAAAAAAATAGGTGTAGTTGCATCACCGCCAATTATACCTATGTGTCCCACAAATAAATTTGTTCTTTTTAATCCGGTATTTTACCATCCGAACTATGCTTCAAAAGATGTGGAAGAATTGCCTACTGAACATGAGATGTCAGTATATGCCAAAATTATAGAAGGAAAAGAATATAAGAGCATTCCTTCAGATTCTTCAGTTTATTATTATCTTGGAAGATTTTATGAGCTTTTGGAAAAGGAGAGGGATAAAAACATAAGGAAAAAAAGTAACCAGGAAATTGCCTATACATATCTCCAGGCGAGCTGGCTGGAGGAAAAGGAAGGGCCGTTAAGGACGGAAATACTGAAAAAATCATTGTATTATTATAAAAAATTTTTAAATGAAAAAAGCGGACAAGAAAAAGATAGACTTACGGCATTGGTAATTGTGGGAGAACTAGAAAGACTTCTTGGTAATTTCGAAAAAAGTGAGGAACATTTTAAAAAACTGAAAAAGAATAAGGAAATAAGAAAAAATAAAATTTTAAAAGAGATTGTAGATTTTGAAATCGAACTTATAAAAAAGAAAAACAAATACCCCCAGGATCTAGAATATGACAAAAATGGAAACTTAAAAAATATAAGTAAAAAAAGCAATACACTAGTCCCTTTGGCGACAATAGGAGTTTTTTCGACTATATTATTTGCAACTAAATATTATAAAAATACTTAATAAAATTAATTTGAAAATTATTTTTGCTTTCTAATGTTCTTCTAATCTTTATTATGTTAGAATAAGATAAATAAAAAATAATAATTAGAAAGAACGTTTTAAATGAAGGAGGTATAGATGCAAAAAAAGAAAAATTTAGATACATTAGAAGATAGAAAAGAAAATCTTTATGGTAATAGAGTGAAACAGAAAATGTTTGCAAGAGTTTTAGGGGGAGGAATAGTCTCGCTGTTAGTTGGGATATTTACGATGAATTTTCTGTTGATTCTTTTGGGAATTATACTTGTAGGAATAAGTATAAAAATGAGATAAAGTGGAAATAGAGCTTTAAAATAGATATAATTAATTTATAATATCAATAAAAAAATTTTAGGAGGAATAGTATTATGAAAATAAAAGAAATGAAGAGTAATCAGAATGTTAAAAATAATAAAAATTTATTTTGTATTTTTAAAAGTAATATAATCCTTGCTGTTATTGTTGCAGGATTAGGTTTAGGTGCTTCACAACCAGCACAAGCATTTATGGGGTATGACTACTATATGGATCCAACTAATGTTTCAAGTGACTGGTTACAACAGGATTTAATGAGAAGAACATTTGAAAATCATAACAAAGCCTTTAAATCAAATAACAGTAAGTCTAAAGGGAGTACAAGCTCTAAAAAAACAGAGACTACAGGAAGTAAAACTTCTACAACTTCAACAAAAAAATCTAAAATAACTTTTAGTTCAAATGGAAGTACTAAGGGGCTGGAAGCACTAGTTTCAAAATATCCTTCAAAAGACCGTGCCAATGTAAGAAAAATATTGAAACAGCTCCAAGATTCATTCCCACAAGTTGCACGTTCTGTAGGAATACCTACAAATGATTTGTCAAGTGGATTATCAGCATTATTAGCTGGAGCATATATGGCATATAACAACGTAAGTTTAAATGATAGCTATATGAAACCACTAGCAAATCAACTGAAGACAGCTTTACAAAGTGTTGAGGATTTTAATAGAATGAGTGACAGTCAGAAAAAAGAAGTATATGATCAGATGGTTATAATAGGTATGTTATTAGCAGTCTCTCAAGCAGAAAATCAAAAAAATCCTAATTCAAGGGTTACATCCCAACTAAGGACAGCAGGAAAACAAGTATTAGAAGGACTTCTAAAAGTAAATGCAAGTAATGTCCGTATAACATCATCAGGACTTTCATATTAATCTCAATTTTCTTGAAAACGGGTATAAGTCTTAATATCCGTTTTCTTATATTTGAAATTATAGAAAATAATTATAAATAATCTAAAAAGATTGAAAAGGAGCTTTGAATGAATTTTTTTATATTGATAATGGCATTGTCACTAGGATTAGTCAAAGTATTGGAAGCGAAAGCTAAAAATGAAAAAAATGAAAGTATGGAGAAAATAGCCAAAAATATGAAATACACATTGGGGACAAGTATAAGTTTTATTTCTAATTTGATGGCAGGACTAAGTTTTTCGGCTGCATTTAAAAGCATTGTCCCAATAATAATATTAATATTAATAAAAATTGGAATAGCGATATATGCACAAATAAGAAAAATACCAAAACTAAAATGGATAATGCTAGTGTTACTTATTTCTGATATCATTGCCTTATATATGTATATATATGTTTATTCAAACTAAAAATTTTTTAATAGTTTTTGAGTAAGATGGATTATTTAAAATAGAAGGGATGTAAAAATATGAAAGAAATATTAGATTATTTTATAAATGCTTTCAGATTGTTAAAAAAAATATTTAAGGAGGAAAGACTTTTTGTTATTTTCATTTTTA